>NZ_BCAZ01000036.1:0-57557 GCF_001320205.1 Pseudomonas sp. NBRC 111123 | reverse complement strand
AGGGTTGTCCATCTTTCACGGTCATCGCCTTCGAAATAATCTTTATAGAATTCGCTTTCTGACTGGAACGCTAACGTGAACAGGTAAGAAGCTTTCTTCTGGGGCGCAACCTCACTATCCCAACGCAGTACACTAAGCACCAGATAGACGCCGTCTTTTTGCAAATACCAATTGCTCAATGACCGTTTCGACAACCACGCTTTCTGGGTCAGCCTCAATTCAGGATCATCCCAAGGCCCAGTGCCTACAGGTTTATCTAAAACGGTGTAAGCTTTGAATTTTTTGGCTTCGGTGCCCGGTATACGGGCTTCGTTTTGAAGGATGAATCGACGCCAGCCTTCTGCCCGCAATTTGTCGAGCAATTGTGCGTGATACATCATGGCTTCAGTGTGTTCGGCGTCTGGTTTCACACCGCCTAACGTTACGTTGGCGCTAGTCACCATATCGCTTTCAAATGTAGTGAGCTTTGTGCTGACTACGTCGTCAAACTTCAAGCTGCCAGCATCAGAAACAATTTCCAGGTCCGCTCGAAGCGGCTCGCTGAACGTCAGTGAGTACTCATACATACACAGCCCCAGCATGCAGTCCTTCTGAAACTGCACAGATGAACCCGAGAAGGCATTCTCGACAGGCGCGTCCAGCTCAAATCGTATGGCGGGCTTTTCCCCACTCATGTTCGCGTCCCCACAACCGGCAAGCGCCAGGAAAAATGCACAACTGGCGTACTTGATCATCAAACGCCCTCGCTCGGGCGCTGCCCGGCAACCGCCGCCTGCAACGGCCCCAGCAACCACCCCCGGGTCTGTGTCGATGCATGGCGGTCCAGTACCAGCACTGCACCTTCCAGGCTGTTGGCCGTGTGCAACGCCAGCGCCAGTGCGCTCATCTCGCTGATGCCCGGCGCGTATTCACCTGCCAGCAAGGCATAGCCGACGACGTGTTGTTGCGGGTCGCAGTCGGGCAGGTGGGTGTTAAGCAGCTGGTACAAATGATCGAGGCGGTTGTCGTCGTGGTGGCCGTCGGTTACCAGGGCCTTCACATCAGCCAGGGCAATGCCGCTCTGCGCGCACAACTGCTCGCTCACCTGTTCCAGGCCGCCACAGCCCCTGCGCGGCAGTAGCGCACGCGGCCCATGTTCGTGGACCACGGCAGGATGCAACTGCCAGCGGGCATTCGCCTCGGGGTTGGCCAGGTCGATGCGTTGCAGGTTGAGCACGGCGATCGCTTCACCGGCCATGCGCTCGCCCTTGATGCTGCCGGCGCGGTCCACCGTGACCCAGCTGTCGATGCCGATGCACAGCAGGTTGGCGGCTTCCAGCTCGTTGCATTGGGCCCACGGCAACCAGGTGGCGAAAGTCTGCTCGGGGGCACTGAAACCGTGGCCAGGCAGGTAATCGAACGGCCAGGCTTCGAGCAGCGCGTCCAGCCAGGGGTCGGCGTCGATGCTGGTGGGGGCGAACACCACCACCTGGGTCTGGTTCCAGTCCAGGCCGCTGGCGAAGTCGTGCCACTGGCCGAGCATGGCTTGCAGCAACTGCAAGGCCCTGGGTAACGCCCTGACCTCGGCACGGGCGCTGCCTGCGCGAATGCGCCGCACGGTATGGCGGTGCCCGGCCGGCGTGACCAGGCGCGGATCGTGCTCGAAGTCGGCGTTGACCCTGCCCAGTGCCTTGCCTGCCTGGGCCTCGGCCGGGGTCAGGTTGGGCAGCCACAGCCAGGCATCACTGAGGCCGATGCGGGTGGTGTCGTACTCGGCGCGCGGGCGAGGCGGTGGCGCAAGGCGTTGCGCTTGCTCGCGGCGCTCGCCGATAACGTCCCACAATGAGCGATGGCCCTGGGCGGAGGGTTTCAACATGCTGGCAGTCCTTACAGTATTCCGGTGTCGCTGTTGGTGGCGATCAGGCTGGAGCCGCAAGCGGTCTTGTCGCCATGACGGGCCACCGGCATGCCGTCGACCAGCGTCGTGGTGTCGCCGCTGGCGATTACGCAGGCACCGTGCAGGCACATTACCTTGTCGCCGAGCCTGGCCACGGCACGGCCGTTGACCAGGGTGGAGGTGGAGGCCTGCACGACCATGCCGCCGCGGTCGGTGGGGTCGTTCAAGAGAATGATGGGGCGCATGTCGAAACTCCTTTTCAGCCGGCTAGGACCACAAATCAGTCACGAGGTTGCAAGGTGCCGAGCACATCGCGAATACCATCGACCACGCTGCTGTCCTTGATCACATCGTTGAGCCAGGATTCCAGCGGCATGTTGCCCCACTTGATGGCGCGTTCCACCAGGTACGGCACCGGGCTGTGCGGCTCGGTCTGCTTGAAGAACTGTGCCACGCCCTGGAGCAGGGTGAAGGCTTCTTCGCGGTTCAGCGGTACGGTGCGCAGAGGGGCATCGCCGCCACGCTGGGTGGCGGGTGTGGCCGTGCTGGCCGCTGTCGGGCGTTCAGGCTGCGCGGCTTCTTCGGCCGGTGCCGCTGCAGTTTCCGCCAGGTCGACGCCGCGCTCCTTGAGCAGGCGTTCGACCAGTTGCCGGGCGTGCACCAGTACGTCGTTGAGGGCGAGAAAGCTCGGTGCGTCATCGCCGAACACGGCATCGGCGGCGGCTTGCAACTGCTGGCAGGCGCCCAGGCATTCGCCGATCTGCACGTGCTTGCTCTGCAGGTGTTCGGTGTCGGTCAGCACCACCGAGCGTTGGAACAGTTCGGCGTTGATCTTGCCCTCTTCCAGGGCCTGTTGCATCGCCGACGGGTTTTGCCGGCCCAGGTTCTCGACCTGGCGCGACTCTTCATACTTGAGCAGGCTGTAGCCTTGCCCCTGGGTGATCGGCAGGGTGCGGACCACCTCGGTCAGCGTGGTGGTCAACCACGCCAGGCGGGTAGCACGCTCGTCCACCCCCTCCTCGAGGGAGGGATAGAGCGTGTCCCAGAAGTCTTCCAGCAGGGCTTGTGCCACCGCCAGGGAAAAACGGATGCCCGGAAACTGCTTCCTGTGGGCCAGGCCTTCACTCAACCAGGCCACCAGCATGAGGTCCTTGCTCTGCTCGGTGAGGCCGGCGGCAGCCAGTTGGATCACCTGCTCCCAGTCGGCCTGCTTGAGGTCGGTCTGCCAGTCGCCCTGGGTCAGGTACTCGGCATCGGCGCGGCGCGCCTCCTTGATCTGATCGAACAGGCTGGAAAAACTCAGGTCCTCGCCGGCCCCCCCGTCAATCGGGGTACGCAGGGCAGACAGCGAAAGGTCGTCAAGAATGTCGTGCATGGACGGCTCTGTGTGCAAAGGTGAAAGGAAGGCCCCGTGCCGTTGCCAGCACGGGCCCCTCGAGTGAGCTGGCCGTTACCGGCGCCAGCTCAAGTCAGGCTCAGGAGTAGACCTTGTTCAGCGAACGGTCCCAACCGCCGGTGACCTTGCCGCCACCCGCGCCGTCGGAGCGCTTCTGCTGGGTGTAGGTGGTCTTGATGCGCGAGAAGTTGAACTTGATTTCCTCCATCGGCAGGTCGCTTTCGGACTTGGCTTCGCCGTCCAGCGGCAGGTTGCCGAGGAAATTGACCGAGGAGATCACGACTTCTTCGAGGGTGATGGTCAGGTAGGTCACCTTGTCACCACCGGCACGGTTCACGTTCAGCACCACTTCCTTGATGTGCTGGCCTTTGCAGCATGCTTCGAAGGCCTTGGCAG
Source organism: Pseudomonas sp. NBRC 111123 (assembly GCF_001320205.1). Taxonomy (NCBI): domain Bacteria; kingdom Pseudomonadati; phylum Pseudomonadota; class Gammaproteobacteria; order Pseudomonadales; family Pseudomonadaceae; genus Pseudomonas; species Pseudomonas sp. NBRC 111123. The sequence continues at coordinate 53,889 of NZ_BCAZ01000036.1, read as the reverse complement.
AGGCCTTGTCGACGTACTTGCGGATGGTGAAGTCGCTCAGATTGACACGTTCGGACGAAGCGCCACCGGAGGAGCTGGCGGTCGCCGAGGTCGCCTGGGTGGCGCCGTACTGATAGCCCAGTACTTCGATCCAGTCCTTGTGCTTGTCATCCAGAGCTTCGCCTGGGATGCCGTCAATCTTGAGGTAAGCGTCAAATGCCATTTTTACATTTCTCCATAGGTATAAAGGGCTTCCTTGATCCAGTACGTGGACCTGCCCTGAGTGTGACCCCTGCGGGCCAGCCGCAGGCGTCGTGTTGAGACCGGGCGTTCAATCCAGTGCCCGGACCTCGATCTCGACGCGCCTGTTAGGTTCCAGGCACTGAATCAGTTCGGCGCGCGGCGCTTGCATGTTGCAGCGCACCAAGGGTTTGTTGCTGCCTTCGCCCACGGCATCGACCAGTTCCGCCGGCAGGCCCTTGCCCACCAGGTAGGTCTTGATGGTCTGCGCACGTTGCCGCGAAACCTGCAGGTTGCTCTGGCGGTCGCCAATCTGGTCGGCATGGCCGGTGATCACGATCTTGCCGACGTTGGGGGTGTTAAGCAGTTTGTTGGCAATGCTGCTGAGCTGGCGTTGGCCAGCGGCTTGCAGGCTCTGGAAGTCGGCGCGGCCAAAGGCAAACAGGGTGTCGGACTCCAGCGTTATGGTCTCGATGGCGCGCAGCGAGCGGGTCAGCAGGCTGTTGATGTAGTTGCGCGAACTGGAGACCAGGAACGCGTTGTTGAGAATGCGCGGCACGTCCGGCTCGCGGATCTGGTCGCTGTAGAAGGCGATCTGGCGCCCGGCGAACTGGTAATCGTCGCCCTCGCCGGAAGCTTGCGCCGACTGCCCGGCAGGGCGTGGCACCTGCTTGTAGATGGCCGGGTACCAGTAATCCGGTATACGTGCCTTGAGCACGGCCGGCTGTGCCTGCTCACGCTGGGCCTTGGAAAGCATCAGGTAGGTGTCCAGCGTGGTCTGGCCGAAGGTGGCCACCGACTGCGCACGGTTGTCCACCGGCAGGGCCTGTGGCTCGACGCTGTCGATACCGCTCACGGTTTCCAGGCGCGAGGCGTTGCGCTGGTAGATCTTGATGCTGCTGAGCAGGTACAGCGAGCGGGTCAGGTTGTCGGCGGTAGGCTTGAGCATGACCTTTTCCAGCTGCGTGAAGTACGCCTGGCGCACGAATGGCTCGATGTCGTGGCCGCTGTACAGGCCCATGCGCATGCTCAGCGGCACGCCTTCGCCATGGTGGCGGGCGTACAGCTCGGCGGCGGCCTGGCGCAACTGGTCCAGGCTGTGCCAGGCGGTGTACTGCTGAGGGGCGGCGGCATCCTGCTGGCGGGCGCTGTCGAGGTTGGCCGCTACGGCCTGGATCGCCGCCTTGTTGTTGCTGTACGACCAGCCCCAGGCCAGGCACAGCAGTAGCCCGGCCAGGCTGGCAGCGCCGACCCAGCCGGCCTTGCGGCTGCGCTCGCGGCGGTTGCTGGTGTACAGCGCCACCAGGTGCTGGTCGGGAATGATCACCTTGCGGAACAGGCTGGCGATGAACAGTGGATCGGCCTGCTTTACCACCGGCTTGCCGGTGCTTGGTGCTGCCAGCGCGAAGCGCTCGCGCACGTTGCTGGCATAGCGGCCGTGGGCTGGTTCGTCGGCATCCAGGGCACTGGTGAAATAGAAGCCGCGCAACAGTTCCGCGCCTTGATAGGGGTTGGCCCGCAACAGGTCGGCGACGAAGGTGTTGAGCAGTGGCTTCAGTGCTGCCAGTTCCAGTGGCAGACGATAGGCAGCCGGGTCGCGACGGGTCAGCTGGATGTCCTGCTGCAACAGTTGCTGGTCAGCCAGCGCCTGCCAGTGCCCGACCAGTTCGTGCATCGCTGCGGCAAAGCGTGTACTCCAGTCTGACTGCTCGAAGCCCTCGTGGCTGAAGGTCTTGCCCATCACTTCGTCACGCGAGTGTGCGTCCAGCTGGCGGTAGAAGTGGGTAAAGCCCGGCAGCAGGTCGCACTTGGTGAACACCAGATAGATCGGCAGGCGCAGCTCCAGCAGCTCGTGCGCTTCCTGGATACGCTCGCGCAGGCGTTTGGCCAGGCGCTCACGGCCATCGGCACCGGCGTGCAGGATGTCTTCGATACTGACTGCCACGATCAGGCCGTTCAACGGGCGGCGCTGGCGGTGCTGGCGCAGCAGGCCTAGGAAGGCGCGCCATTTGCCGGCTTCCTCCTGGTTGTCCATGTAGCGGCCAGCGGTGTCGAGCAGCACGGCTTCGGAGCTGAAGAACCAGTCGCAGTTGCGTGTGCCGCCAAGGCCGGCGACCCGTGCGCCTTCGCGTTCGGCGTACGGGAAGGTGAGGCCGGATTGGTAGAGCATTGTGCTCTTGCCCGAGGCCGGCTGGCCGATCACCAGGTACCACGGCAGCGCATACAGCGCATCCTTGTTGGCCCTACCTTTGGAGCCGCCTTGCAGGCGTTCGATGCTCTGCAGCAGGCGCTCGCGCAGCAGGCTGACTTCTTCACGGTCCTGCGGGTTGGCATTGAGCACCGCCTGGTCGGCATCTTCGCGCAGCAGCGCTTCCAGGTCATGATGTTGCGAGACACCGCGGTACATGAGCAGCACGTAAAGGGCAGACAGCAGCACGAACACGCCGATACCGGCCAGCAGGCTGTAGAGCGAAGCAAAGCCCAGCGCCACACCGGCCGCCCAGACCAGGAAAATGGCCAGGAAAAACACCACGCCGAGTACGTACGGCTGATATTTGAAGAAGTAATACTTGAGCCTGTTCATCAGTATTGTTCGTCCCGAGCGCTGGCGAAGCGCTCTATGAAATCGTTCAAGGCCAGGTCATCGGCCGGCAGCGCCAGGGGGCTGCCGGTCGATGGGTACGGCAATGGGGCCAGCAGGTCATGCCGTTCGCTGCAGTCGGCAATGCCGGTCAGCAGCCGGTAGATCTCGTCACTGCCGCGGGAGGTGAAGCACAGCAGCCCGGGGCGCATGAAGTCGTCCACCAGCACGCTGACGTCAGGCATGCCGGCGCTGCCGCGCAGGCGTGACAGCAGCGAGCACCAGAGGTCGGCCATGGGCCGCTTGAGGCCGCTCTGAGCCGGCAGCGGCAGGCAGATCGGCGCCGTGTGCGCCTGCTGCAGGGCGGTGCGCAGACGGTACAGGCTGGCCATGCCGGCCTGGGTGTCGAACTCTGGGTAGCTGTGGCGCAGCGGCCGGGCGACATCGCGCAGGTTGAAGTCGCGCAGAAACTTCTCGTGCACCCGGCGGTACAGGTCCAGGTCCTGTGCGGTCCAGCCGCGCATGGCCTTGACCCGGTTGAACAGCTCGGCCATGTCAGCGCCCTGGGCGGCTTGCATGAGCAATGGCTTGATCTGCCCCGCGAAAAGCTCGCAGAGAATGTGCGGGCTGACGAAGCGCGCATCGTGGTCCATGCGGATGCTCTGGAACACCATGAACGGGTAGCGCCGGCCACTGGTGTCGCGCGAGCTGATGAAGCCGCCAAGCAGCCACTGCCCGGCGCGGCTGCGGTAACAGAAGAAGCAAACCGGCAGGGCATCGAAACGCTCGCGCCAGTCGGCCTGCGCCTGCATGCGGCCGAGGCCGTTCTGCAGCCACAGGTCGAACTCGCAGACCTCCGGCAAGGCGCCGTTGAGGCTGACGAAGTCGGCGCTGGCAGGGACTTTGCCGAAACATCCGATCATTGGCCAGGTGCCCCTGTCAGGGTACGGGTCAGCATCAGTTCACCCGTGCGCTGTCGTTGAGCACGCTGAGTGCCTTGACCTGGGCCAGATCAGTCATCTTCACGCCGCCATAGTTGCGTACCACCAGGCTCACCGGGCCGGCCACCGACTGCCAGGTAAAGCGCTGCTGCACGGTGTCCAGGTCGCTGACCCGGGCACTGTCGTTCATCTTCAGCAGGCCCCAGCGGCCGGGGTAGTCGAACACGTTGATGCGCTGGCCTTCCAGGGTGACCACATCCAGGCGTGCGCCCGGGGTATTGTTGTTGCCCGGCCAGGCGAAGCGGTTCCAGCTGGTGCGGCCGTTGCGGTAGTGCTGCTCCTGGCCGTCGAGGGTGAAGATGATGTCGGTGTAGCGCGCCGAAGGCTCGAGCATGATCTCGAAGCCGTTCTCTCGGTCCGAGAGGCTGGCGATCACCTGGCCAACCGAGCTGGCCTTGTCGATGCTGTCGACCATCCTGGCGTTGACCAGTGGGCTGGTGTTGCTTCCAGTGCCCATGCCCAGGCCTTCGCCACCGGCAAGGTTGCCGATTTGATTGCGCTTGAACGCTGGCAGCAGGCCGCTTTCGGGGTCGACGAAACGCTGCAGGTCCTTTACCGAGGCTTCGTTGTTGCTGTTGGCGACGATCGGGTAGCGGTGCGCCATGACTTGCTGCCATGGGCGGGCCACATCCTGTGCCCAGGCCTTGGCGATCTGTTGCCCGGCCGGGTCGCGCAGGGTTTCCCAGGTGTATTGCAGCGGCGAATTGAACAAGCGCTGCAGGGCACTGGACAGCTTGCCGGCCGAGGTGTCTACGCTGGTCTCGACGTAGTTGCGCACCAGGGTGACTTCCGAAGGTTGGCCCTCGAGGGTTTCACTGATCAGCAGCTTGCTGTTCTTGCCAACATCCTGCGAGCGCTGGATGTTGCTCAGGCGCACCTTGAGCTTGCGCAGCGCGGCCAGGTAACGGTCCATCACGGTGCTGTCGGCACCTTCGGCATTCTGCGCGGCGAACAGTCGCGAGACCGGTTCGAAGCGCTTGGCCAGGCTGCCGTCATCAACGCGCGGCAGTTGCGCGACGACGTTTTCCACCGCAGCGCCCTGGCTGCTGAAGGCGCCCTTGATACTGCCCCAGAAGCTGTCTTCAGCCGCGCTGGCTGGGGAGGCGGACGCTTGCTTGGGCAGGTCCCAATCGGTGTTGTGATTGACGGCAGCCAGCAGGCTCTTCACCGGCGAGTTCTGCACGTCGCTGAGCACCGCCAGGCGCTCATTGGCGTTGGCCATGTCAGTGAAGTGGCGTACGCCAACACCTTCGAGCAGGTTGAACCAGGCTTCGGCGTAGTCGGCCTTGTAGCGGGCCAGCAGCTCGCGCATGAAGTTGGCTTTCTGCACCAGGCCGTTTCCGCCTTCGCCGTCGAGCACCCAGTCGCTGTCGTTGCGCAGGTCGCCCGAGAGCAGCTTGATCAACTCTGGCTGCACGAACGCTTCCCAGCCCTGGCGGGTGTAAAAGGCTGGCACAGCTTCGGAGGAGAACAGCTGGTTACGGCTGTTGGCCGGCACCATGTCGGCCAGGGTCAGGTTCGGATACTGACGGCCCGACTCCAGTTGCAGGCGCAGGTATTCACGGTCGACCAGGGAGCTGGCGATCATGAACGAACGCAGGCTCTGGCGGGCCTCGCTGACCAGTTGTTCGTTGCGGCGCAGGGCCGGGGCCGTGCCCTGTTGCAGGTAGCGCACGTACAGCGCGCTGTTTGCCTGCACCAGTGCCGGGTCGACGTCGTGGCCCTGAGCCTGCGCGGCCTGGGCCCAGGCGCGCGGCAGCTCGGCGGCGACGAAGTCGGCGTCCGGGTGTTCCTGCGGGCGGGTCAGGATCAGGTACAGCTTCAGCGCGCTGTAGGCTTCGATCACCGAGGCCACCTGCTGCTCGCTGAGGCGCCCGAGGCTGTCCTCGGACAGTGACAGGCCGGCGGTCAGGGCGGTGTCTTCGGACGGGTCGGCACTGGACACCGAACGGGCTTTTTCATGCAGCGCATCGAGGGCGCGGCGGCGGCCGTCCTGGCCGGCCTCGCTGGCAGCAGCCTGCACCTGGCCAGCCAGTTGCGCGCCGCTGCGGGGAACCTGAGTGGTCAGTGCTGCAGCGGTCGGCGCCTTGAGCACCTTGACCCCGTTGCCTGACGCGGCATCCGCCGCCTCAGCCTTCGGCGCGCGGCGCTTGCCGGTGTCGGCCAGTGGCGTGCGGTCGACGGTTTCGGCGAACTGGTTGAGCGCGCGCAGTTGCACTTGTAGCTGCTTGCCGATTGGCTCCAGGGCCTGGGTGCGCAGTTGCTGCAGGTACGCCTGGCGCAACGGGCTGAGCAACTCGGCACCGCTGTACAGGCCGGCGCCCAATGCCAGCGGCACACCCTGGCTGTCGTAGCCTTCGAACTGGCCGAGGTAATGGCGCAGCTGCTCCATGGCCTGGCCGGAGGCCAAACGCTCGGCCTGCTCGGGGGCCTGTTCCAGCTCGCTCAGCTCGCCACCAAGGGTGGCCAGTACCTGGCGGTTGTTGTGAAACGACACACCTTCCCAAGCCAGCAGGGCAACGCCGGCCAGGGCGGCGGCGCCGGCCAGGGCAGGGGTGAGGGCACGGGTACGGCCCTGGCGCGAGTAGTACAGGCTCAGGTTGCGATCAGGGAACACCACCTGGCGGAAGGTTTCGGTGATGAAGAAACTCTTGTCACCGATCTTGCTGGCTGGCTTGTTCGACGCCGGACGCTCGCTGGCCTGCAGGGCATAGTGGGCGCCCAGGGCATCTTCGTAGACCGGTGGCAGCTGCTCGTCGGTCTGCAGTGCGCTGGTGAAGTACACACCCCGCACGATCGGTGGGGTGCGGCCGTCGGCGCTGCGCTCGAACTGTTCGAGGAAGCCACCCAAAACACTCGACAGCTCGGCGAAGTAGTTGGGGAACTGCAGCAATTCGACGCCTGCGGTGTTGCCGCCAGCGATAACCTGGTGGTCGACATGCTCACGCAGGCTGCCCAGCAGCTGGGCAAAGCGGGCTTCGGCGACGTTGCGCAAGCCCTTGCTGCGCACCTCGGCGAGCGGGAATGTCATGCCCAGCGGTTGCTGGCGTTGGGCATTGTCCAGGCCCTCGAAGGCCTGGTTGAAGCCTGGCACCAGGTCAGTCTTGCTGAGCATCAGGTACAGCGGTGGGTTCACCCCCAGGCATTCGCTGTACTCGTCGATGCGGCTGACCAGGCGCGCCGCCATGGCTTCGCGCTCGGCCACGGTGGCACAGATGATTTCTGGCAGGCTCACCACCAGCACCAGGCCGTTCACCGCAGGCTTGCTGCGCTGTTTGCGCAGCAGCTTGAGGAACGAGGCGAACTCGCTGGCAGAAGCGTCATCGCGCAAGTAGCGGCCGGCTGTATCGATCAGCACCGCTTCAGGGCTGAAGTACCAGTCGCAGTGCTGGGTGCCGCTGTCGAAACCACTGGCCTGGGCGCCGGCGATCGATGCCGAGAGCCCGGAGCGGGTCAGCAGGGAGGTCTTGCCAGAGGCCGACATGCCGATCACCAGGTACCACGGCAGGTCGGACAGTGCCGAGGCACCGCCGCCACCGGCCGAGCGCGCCGAGCGCAGCATGGCGATGGCGTGCTTGAGGCGTTCACGCAGCACATGCTGGTCGCGGAACTCGCCTTCGGCGCCCAGCGAGCGGTCTACTTCCAGCTGCACCAGGCTCTCGATGTTCTGCTCGGCGCGGATGCGGCGGTATTGGCGCAACACGATCAACAGCAGGCACACGGCGCTGAACAGTGTCATCGCCACATACACCTGCTCGGGCGAGAACTGCCAGCGCGGCAGGGCGAACCAGCAGGCCAGCAGGCCGATTACCCAGACCAGTGCCAAGGCAAACCAGAAATTCTTCAAACAGCGCAGTAGTGCTTTCATGTCTTCCTGACCGTACCCGAGTTAAACGCCGAACAGCCGGCGGACCTGCTCTGCCAACGCGGCGACTTCCTTGCCCAGCAACCAGTCGAGGGTCAGGTAGACGGCCCCGCAGACCAGCGCGATGAGTACCAGGTACAGCCACAGCGGCACTTCGTAGCGCAGCATCTGCGAAACCTGGTCCGGCAATGCCCACTGTGCTGCCATTGCCTTTCGTGGCGGCTGGTGGCGGGCGATGTCCTGGCCGAGGGTATTGGCGATGTAGCGCAGCTGGTCCTTCTGCTCGAGGCTGTACTTGCCTTCGAAGCCCAGGGCCAGGCAAAGGTGGTAAACCTCCAGCACGTCGAGGTTGCGCTTGACGTCGGTGCGCAGGGCCTCGAGCTTGTCGAAGAAGCCTTGGCCGGCCAGGTGTACGCCGAAGTACTGGAACTGCAGCGGGTTGATCTCGATCTGGTTGCGGATCTCGCTGGGGCCAGCGTTCAGCACGCTTTCGTCGAGGAAGGCGCACAGCGCGTACTGCACGTCCTTGACCTGCTCGACGCTGTAGTTGGCTCGGCGGGCATCGCGCTCAAGGGCCGGGAAGAACTCGTCGATAGCAGCACGCAGGCGCTGCACGTCGATCACTTTGTTGCCACGCCGGATCATCAGCGCCATGGTCAGGAAATCCTTGACCAGGTCCTTGAGCGTGGAGGGTTGTTCGACGGCGGTCGCGCCGCCTGGCATTACGGCAACAGTCATTTGAGCACCGCCATCAGTTCGAGCTTGAGGTTCTTGAAGGCACTGGGGACGTAGAAGGCGATGGCGTGGGCGCTCATCATGCGTTCATACACCCGTCCATGGGGTTCGATCGCGAAGTACTGGTTGTCCAGACGCACCGGGATGGCGTTGGGTGTCCGCACGCAGTGGTTGAGCGTGGCACCCGGCATGGCCGTGTTGACCACCACTTCGATGTCTTCCGGCGAGCCGACTTTGAAGGCCCGCGGTACCAGCTCCAGTACCTGGGCTCCAGGCATGTCGGCGTGCACCGAGATGTAGAAGTCGGCGCCGGCCAGGCGCGGGTCATTGAGGCGGCCGACGTAGTAGGACGGCCGGGTCTGGTCCAGCGCAATCGGGATGTACTGGTTGGGCACCACGCTGTTGAGCAGTTCGCGCACCAGGCGGTCCAGCTTCAGCAACGAAGCAGCGGGGTCCTGATGGTCGTAGGCCGGGATGTCTTCCAGGCGTGCATCGAGCGAGAAGGTCAGCAGGCTGCCGGCCAGCTCGGCGAGGAAGCGATAAAGTTGCTCCGGGTGCAGGCGCGGGTGCTGCAGCAAGTGCGCAAGGCCAGGGTAGGCCCGATTGACCGTGTACAGCAGCCAGAACAGGCTGACATCGCTGGAACCGAACTCGGCGATCTGGTCGGCGCGTTCGCGGCGGCGCCCGGACAACGTCTCGCTCTTGCTCTGCAGCATCGCCAACAGGCGTTGGGCAATGGTCAGCAGGGTTTCGTGGGCACCCAGGTGCAAAGCCGGGGGGACGAACTGGCTGTCGACGCTGAACGCGTTGACGTTGTTGCGTTGCAAGTGCAGCAGCGGGCAATAGCTGTAACCATCCAGTGCATCGCCGTCGACCAGCAGCACCACGTTCAGGCGCAGGCTGGTGATTTCGTTTTCCAGGTCGCCTTCGTTGAGGTCGGGCAGGGTCGCGAAGGCTTTGCGGAAGCGGCGGGCGCCCTTGCGCTCGGTGCCTTCTTCGAGGTAATTAGCACTGTACGGCTCTGCCAGCTTGAGTGCGGCATACACTTTCAGGCCGGAGCCCAGTAGCACTTCCTTGAGGTCGCGCGCCGCTGGCAGCGGGTCATGCTGCGGGGCGTCGAACACCGAACCATCGGGAAATACCATGTGCAGGCGGTTGAGCTGCAGCACACCACTGCTCAGCGCTTGTTCATCGACCTCGAGCGCCTGCACACCCCAGTGGAAGGGGGACGAACGCAGGGTCGCCTGAGCCAGCTGGTGCTGATGGAACTCGTCCTGATACTGGAAGTGTTGCGGCAGGAGGAACATGCCTTCCGACCACATCACGCGGCTCTTGTTGCTCATTGGATACCTTCCAGTGCTGAATCGAACACGTTGGTCATTGCTTTCTTGGCCGATTGCTCGGCGGCATCGGCAGCGGCCTGCTGGGCTGCGTCCAATGCCTTGTCCTGCAGTTGCTGGCTGACGCTGGGTGCTGTTTCCAGCGGTTGTGCCGGTTGCAGGGTGGCGATGGCTTGCTGCGCCGGCAGCTGCAGGACATCCTGGCCACGCTCGGCAGTGACCTGGTTAAGGTCGAGCAGGACTCGCCCGCCTTCGGACGAGAAGAAGATGCCGTCCTTGCGGAAGGCGTCGGCGTTGAAGGCCATCTTCCAGCGCCCGCCGCTTTCGTCGCGGAAGAACGCGGCCACCGCGACATACCGCGCCTGCTTGGCCAGGGGCCAGTGCTGAATGTTGCCCATGCCCGGTAGCACCACGGTTTCGCGGGTATCGAGCACGGTATTGCCCAGCGCTTGTTCAGGGTGGTCGAGCAGGCTGTCGGCATCGCTGCTGATGAAACGATCGAGGCTGGTCAGCTGGTAGACGCGCGCAACCACCGACAGCGGGGTGCCGGCCACATCCGGGTTGAGGTGGTTGCCGCCGTCGATGGTCAGGACCACTTTTTCGTCGCTGCTGAACAGCATGTCGCCTGCCCAGGTGTCGTCGACACGCTTGCCGACGCGGTCAGTGATGCCGCAGGCGGAAAGTGCCGAGGCCATGATCAGTACACCCAGTAACCTGCCCATTGTCCTGCTCCTGAAGTCTTGTTCTGGCAACTCCCGGTTACCCCGGGGCGCTGCTGATGGTCCTTGCGTCAACGGCCGCTCCTTCACGCCAGGCTGTAGGTGAAGCCGCCGGTTTCATCCAGGTCGATGCGCAGGCTGTTGATCGGCTGATCTTCGGCCATGCGCGCCAGTACCTGTTCGGCCAGCTCCGGCATGAGGCTGCCCGAGAGGATGTTGTCGATGTTGCGCGCACCGCTGTCGACCTCGGTGCAGCGCGCGGCAATCGCCGGCACCAGCGCCGGGCTGAAGTGCAGCTGGGCCTGATGGTTGCGTTCGAAGCGCTGGCGGATGCGTTCCAGCTTGAGGCCGACGATGCGCTCGAGAATGGCGTCCTGGACCGGGTAATAGGGAACGATGCTCAGGCGGCCCAGGAAGGCCGGCTTGAACACACTGTTGAGCTGGTCGCGCAGGTCTTCGACCAACTGCGCCGGCGCCGGAACCTGCTCGGCGCCCAGGCAGGTGCGCATGATGTGTTCGGTGCCGACGTTGGAGGTGAGGATGATCACGGTGTTGCGGAAGTTGATCTCGCGGCCTTCGCCATCGTCCAGCACGCCTTTGTCGAATACCTGGAAAAACAGTTCGAGCACGTCCGGATGGGCCTTTTCCACCTCGTCGAGCAGTACCACGCTGTAAGGCTTGCGCCGCACCGCCTCGGTCAGCACGCCACCTTCGCCATAGCCGACATAGCCGGGAGGTGAGCCCTTGAGGCTGGAGACGGTATGCGCCTCCTGGTACTCGGACATGTTGATGGTGATGACATTGCGCTCGCCGCCGTAAAGGGTGTCGGCCAGGGCCAGCGCGGTCTCGGTCTTGCCAACGCCGCTAGGGCCCAGCAGCAGGAACACGCCAATCGGCTTGTTCGGGTCTTCCATGCGCGCCCGGGAAATCTTGATGCGTTTGCCGATCTCGTGCAGGGCATGGTCCTGGCCCAGCACGCGCTCGGCCATCAGTGCCGGCAGGCGCTGCACGGTGTCAATTTCATCGCGCAGCATCTTGCCCAGAGGGATGCCGGTCCAGCCGGAAATCACTTCGCCGATAGTGGCGCCATCGACCAGGGCATGGACCAGCGGCTCTTCGCCCTGGACATCGGCCAGTTGCACCCGCAGTTCGGCCAGGGCCGCGCGGTTGTCGCTGTCGCTGGCATCGCTCAAGGCATGGATCTGCTTGACCAGTTCCAGCTCGCGCTGCCACTGCTGCTCCAGGCGCTGCTGACGCAGGCCGGCCTGTTCGATCTGCTCGTGCAGTTGCCCAAGGCGGCGTTGGTGGTCGCTGCCCTTGCTTTGTTCCTGTTCCAGCAGGTCGATCTCGGTGCGCAGGTTGTCGACCAGGCGCAGGCAGTCTTCAAGACGGCCGGGCTGCGAAGTCTGGCCCAGGGCAACCCGCGCGCAGGCCGTGTCGAGCACGCTGACGGCCTTGTCCGGCAGCTGCCGGCCGGTGATATAGCGGCTGGACAGGCGTACCGCCTGGACCAGCGCGTCGTCCATCACGGCGACCCGGTGGTGGCTCTGCATCTTCTCCAGCAAGCCACGCAGCATGTAGATGGCCTGGTCCTCTTCAGGCTCTTCGACCTTGACCACCTGGAAGCGGCGGGCGAGGGCGGCGTCCTTTTCGAAGTACTTCTTGTATTCGGCCCAGGTGGTCGCAGCGATGGTGCGCAGCTCGCCCCGTGCCAGTGCTGGCTTGAGCAGGTTGGCAGCATCGTTCTGCCCGGCCTGGCCACCGGAGCCGATCAGGGTGTGGGCTTCATCGATGAACAGGATGATCGGGTGCACGCTGCGCTTGGTTTCCTCGATCACCGCTTTAAGGCGGTTCTCGAACTCGCCCTTGATACCGGCGCCGGCTTGCAGCAAGCCCAGGTCAAGGGTGTGAATGGCAACGCCCTTGAGCGGTTCGGGCACGTCGCCCTCGGCGATGCGCAGTGCCAGGCCTTCGACTACGGCGGTCTTGCCGACCCCGGCCTCACCGGTGAGGATCGGGTTGTTCTGCCGACGGCGGGTGAGGATGTCGACCATTTGCCGAACCTCGAACTCACGCCCCAGTACCGGGTCGATGCGGCCTTCCCGGGCATTGCGGGTCAGGTCGACAGTGTATTGGTCCAGTGCTGGCGTCTTGCCCGCGCCACGCAGCGGGGCAGGGCCGCTGGTGTCGGCCGGCAACGCCGTGGCCTGCTGGGCTTCACCGCTGGCGCTGATCAGGGCCGGGAGGTTGGCGCGCAGGTCGTCGACGTTGATCTTGTCCAGTTCCGCTGCGCTGGCCAGCAGCAGGCGGCGCAGGTCGGCATCGTCGAGCAGGGCCAGCAGCAGGTAGCCGCTGCGGATCTGACCGGTGCCATATTCGATCGAGGCCAGCACCCAGGCACGCTCGATCAGCTGGGTAATGTGCGGCGACAGCGCTGGCGTGCGGGTATTGCCAGTCTTGAAGCCCTGCAAGGCATCGGCCAGCTGTGACTGCAGGCGCTCGACCACCACATCGTAGTGGCGCAGCACAGGCCGCAGGTCGTTGTCATCGCCTTCGAGCAGTTGCAGCAGCACGTGCTCGATGTCCACTTCGTAGTGACGCTCGGCCAGACACAGCGCAGCCGCGCTTTCCGTGGCGCCGCGGCAGGTGTCGTTGAGCTTGGCAAACAGTGACTTAAGGTTCACAGCGAGACCCCATCAAAAGGAATACTAAAAATGCCGCAGCGCGCAGGTTCGACCTGGCTGCCAGGGCGTTTCAGCCAGCCCAGCCAGCCCAGCGCCACACCGCCTTCGCGCCCCAGGCGGGCGACCGGCACAGCCTCGGGCTTGAGCTTTGGTGCCAGTTCGAAATCCAGGCTGGGGCCGAGGTAGAAACGCACCAGTTCCACCAGCTTGTGGTAGTCCTCGGTGCCGGGCTGGAAGCGCCGGTAGTCGGCCAGCTCCAGCGGGCCGATTTCGATCCGCACGCACGACTGGTAGTCCCATACGCGGTTGCCGATCACGCTGCTCTGCCCCAGTTGGGCGTTCTGCCGCCCCAGGCGCGTGCATTGCTCGGCTTCGAGCTTCAGCCAGCGCCCGGAAAACGGGCGCAGGGTGAAGGGAAGGGAGAAATAGAAGCTGAGCATTGCCTGCAGGTTTTGCGGGTTGCGCGGACGCTGGCTGAACAAACCGGCGAAGTAGCTGAACAGTTCGTGGCGCAGGCCCGAATCTTTGCGGGTGAACTTGCGCTGACGCGCATGCTCGCCAAAGCCCACCATGCTCAGCAGGTAGCGCTCGAAGTCCGAACTGCCTTTGCGTTCGTGCTCGATGTGAAACTTGTACTTCTGCCAGGCCTGGTAGAACTGCGCGACCATGCGGTGCGAGAACAGGTCCATGAACGCGTGCGCGGCGTCGTCACGGTGCTGGATGTGGCGATTGATCAGCAGCTCGGTGTACGGCCGTGGCAGCACCCCGGACGGGCCGACCAGGCCCATGAAGGTGACCTGGACCTCCGACAACGGTTGATCGTTTGCGTTGGTGCGTTCGGCGCGCTCGAACTTCAGCTCGCTGACTTCGCTGACCGGGAATGCCAGCGACAGCTGCGAACGGAAGCGCAGCGGGTCGTCGTGCGGACGGGTTTCCGGGTCGATACGTCCGGCTCTGCTGTAGTGCAGGCGCAGCAGCCGCACCAGTTGGAAGAATTCGAACCGGTAGGGCTGGGCACGTGCCTGGTCTATCAGACCAGTGGCTGATCGCCGGTTCTGGGTGGCCATTGTACGATTCTCTTTTCCCGCTGGCGGGTACGTAGGGTCAATTGGGTAAAGCTGTTGACGGTGCAGTACTGGCCGAAGAAATGGTCCAGGATCTTGCCGAACAGGAACACGCCGCTGCCGATGTACTGGCTTTCGTCGAGTTCCAGGGTGATACCCACGCCGCGTACGAAGTTTGGCCGTGGGTGGCCGATGCGGGCGACGACCGGATCGCTCTTGATCGACAGGATGCCGCCAATCTGCTTGCGTACAGCCAAGCCGCGTCGGTAGTTGTAGAGGCTGAGCATTTCCTGCAGCACTTCCTTGCCTTGGGTCACCAGCGACATGTGGTTCAGTGACAGGTGCGAGATCAACCGCCAGATCAGGCCGTCGCCCAGTGGCACGCGGGCAGTGGCGGTGGGCTTTCGCAGCAGGCGGATGGTGTCGACCACGCTGTCCTGGTCGAGGCTCAGGTCGCTCTGGCTGCCGCCATAGCTGAGCAGTTGCGGCAGGTCGCGGTTGCTGCAGGTCAGGGCGATGCTGAGGGTGTCGCTGCTGCTGTCGATCAGGTCCAGTTCCCGGTCCACCACGCGGATCACCATTTCCGTGCCGCCCTGGCTGCCGCGCCGTGACGGCTGGCGGCGACCGATCCAGTAGCAGGCATCGGGGCCGAGCTCGCCCCGTGGCTCGAAGAACGGGTTGCACTCGCTGACCTTGTCGCGGCCGCCGAGCTTGCGCACGCGTTGCACACGGTCGATCGACACCACTTCGGCGTTGCCCTGCAGGCGCACATCCGGGGTCACTGGATACTCATGCTGGGTATGGCTCAGCTTGATCGGCTCGGCCTGCTGCTTGAACAGGTTGATGATCGGGGTGCAGCCGAGCTTGAAATTGTGCCGCCCCAGGTTCTGTGCGAGGCGTACCAGGCGCTCGCCGAGCTCGAAGTGGGAAAAGTAGAAATTCAGCTCGATGGCCTGAATGTCACGACCTGCCAGGCTGCGCTTGAGCCCGCCAATGTCGAAGAACATGAACTTGTCAGGGAAGGTGAAGTAATCGTGCAGCAAGCGGTAGCCGGCAAACGAGCGGGCCGAATAATCCACCAGGCCGTCATCCTGCTCGAAGCCGACAGCCTGCAAGGCATCAGCCGGCAGGCCGATCTCCCGGCGCTGGCCGTTTTCGTAGAAGCTGACGGTGGCCTTGGCCAGGTTGTTGAACAGCAGCTCGTACAGCTGCAGCATCAGTGTGCTTTCACCGTCGAGGAAGAAGCGCAGCGAATGGATGTCGAGCTGACCGAAATGCAAGTCGGTGGTGGCGGCCAGGCCGATCTTCAGGTGCGCCACGAGGTCGGCGCTGTGGCCGTTGAACACCGAACGTTCGAGTTCGGTGAAAGAAGCGTCCTGCACGGCCACGGGCCACAATTGCACCGGGTAGCAGGTGCGGAACCGGCAGGCCACACCCTCGATACTGCGCGAGGTGATTTCGGTGTGGCGGGCGATGTCGTAGCACGCCGCCAGGGTCGAACGGTTACCCGCGGAAAACTCGGCGATCGACAGCGCCGGGGTCGGGCGCAGGTAATGCGGGTACAGCACCTCGAGGAAGGCTTCGACGATTTCCGGAAACTCGTCATCGAGCTTCTTGTGAATGCGTGCGGAAAGGAACGAAAACGCTTCGATCAGGCGTTCGGTATGAGGGTCTTCACAGTTGTCCCCCTCGATCAGCAGGCGCGAGGCGATTTTCGGGTACTCGCGGGCAAACTCCTGGCCGAGAAAGCGCAGGTGCGAGAGTTCCTTTTCGTAGTAGGGCAGCAGATCGTCGAGCATCAGTTGAGGTTCTGCACTTTGTATTCTTGGGTATTGATCTGCAGTACGGCGTCGAACGAGACCTGGCGGGTGGCATCCTGCAGATGCAGCACGGCATCGACCCGGAAGGTCAGCATGCGGTGGCCTACCTGCTGGGTCATCAGTTGTACGCGTACCGCACGAAAACGCTTGTCACCAACGGTGATGGCGCGTTCAAGCTGGGCCTGGATCAGGCGCCGGTCCTCGGGGTTGAGCACGCCCTTGCTGGTGAAGTCGGGCATGCCGTATTCGAGGATGGTGCCGGCCAGCTGCGCATGGCCGCCCAGCCGCTCGGCGACCATGCACTGACGAGTGTTGACCAGCACTTCAAGGTCGCGGATCAGGCTGGCCTTGTAATCGGCCAGGGAGCACAGCCGCCTGGAGACCGCCTCGCTTGCCTGATGAGGGGTGTCATCAAGCAGGCGATCCAACAGTGTTGGCACTAATTGATAGTTACGGCTCATGGGTGACTGGCGCCTTCCTGGCTTGGGTTCGATCAGCTACGGGTGGATTGCGGCAGTTCGGCGACCAGACGCAGCGAGGCGGTCAGTTCGTCAAGCTGGTAGTGCGGGCGCAAGAACGCCACGGCCTTGTAGGCACCTGGCTTGCCCGGCACCTCGACCACTTCGACGCTGGCTTCACGCAGCGGGAATTTGGCTTTGGCCTCCTGGCTGGCGGTGTCGTCGAGCAGCACGTAGTCGGCCAACCATTCGTTGAGGAACGACTCCACGTCCTTGCGCGAGGCGAAGCTGCCGATCTTGTCGCGCATGATCGCCTTCATGTAGTGGGCGATACGCGAGGTGGCGAAGATGTACTGCAGCTGCGCCGACAGCCGTGCGTTGGCATTGGCAATGTCGGTGTTGTATTGCTTCTGCTTCTGGGTCGACTGGGTGCCGAAGAACGCAGCGTAGTCGGTGCCCTTGCAGTGGACCAGGGGGATGAAGCCAAGGTCCGACAGCTCTTTCTCGCGGCGGTCGGTAATGGCGATTTCAGTCGGGCACTTGAGCGCGATTTCACCGTCGTCAGTCTTGAAGGTGTGGGTCGGCAGGCCTTCGACCAGGCCACCGCCTTCCACGCCACGGATCGCCACGCACCAGCCATAGCGGGAGAAGGCATCGGTCACGCGGGTGCCCAGGGCGTAAGCGGCGTTCATCCACAGGTACTTGTTGTGGTCACGGCCATCGACGCTTTCGACGAAGTTGAACTCGTCCACCGGCACGGTATCCGGGCCATAGGGCAGGCGGCCGAGTACGTGCGGCAGGGTCAGGCCGACATAGCGCGAGTCTTCGGAGGCGCGGAACGACTTCCACTTGGCGTATTCGACGGTGTCGAAGATCTTCGCCAGGTCGCGCGGTCCGGACATGTCGGTGAACGAGTCCCAGCCGAACAGCTCCGGCGATGCTGCAGAAATGAACGGCGCGTGGGCGGCAGCGGCGACGTGGGAGATTTCTTCAAGCAGGTACATGTCCTCTGGGCTGCGAGTGAACTCGTAGTCGCCCACCAGCATGCCGAAAGGCGCACCGCCGAAGGTACCGTACTCTTCTTCGTAGATTTTCTTGAACAGTGCGCTCTGGTCGAATTCGGAGGCGGCCTTCAGGTCGCGGACCAGGTCCTTTTTCGATGCGTTGAGCAACTGGATCTTCAGCGTGGTGCTGGTCTCGGTCTGGTCGACCTGGTACTTCAGGCCGCGCCAGGAGGCTTCCAGCTGCTGGAATTCGCTGGCGTGCATGATCTCGTTCATCTGCTCGGAGAGCATCGCGTCGATTTCGGCGATACGCGCATCGAGTACGGCGATCAGATCCTTGCTGGGCGTCAGTTCGCCTTCCAGCACCTGACCGACCAGTTCACCGATCAGGTCGCGGGTACGGCTGCGCTCGGTTTCCGAACGGGCCACACGGCTCTCGGAGATGATGCTGTCGAGCAGAGAGGCCTGGGGCGCGAAGTTCTCGACTTCGACCAGGTCGGATTCCTGTTGAGGCAATGCTTGCTTGTCGGTCATCGTCTGGCTCCTGCTTACTCTTTGCCATCGTCGGCAGGTACGGCGGCTTCGCGACCGAATTCCTTGCCCAGGGTTTTCAGCTTCTCGGTGTTCTGCAGCACGTCCATCAGCAGCTCTTCGAGCTTGTCGTTGCCGCCCATCTTGTTGCGCAGGTCGGCCAGCTTGTTACGCACTTCCAGCAGCTTGCGCAGCGGCTCGACCTGCTTGACCACGTTCTGTGGCTCGAAATCTTCGAGGGTGTTGAAGTTGAGCTCGACGCCCAGCTGAGTACCGTTCTTGGCCAGGGTGTTGTCCACGCGGTAGGTCAGGCGCGGCTTGATGCCCTTGAGCACGCTGTTGAAGTTGTCGCGGTCGATGAAGACGAACTTGCGGTCCTTGAGCTTGGGCAGCGGCTCCAGCGGGTTGCCCGAGAAGTCGCCCAGTACGCCGACGACGAAGGGCAGTTCCTTCTTTTCGAGCGCATCGCCGATGTCCACGTCGTAGGTGATGTGGACCCGAGGTGCGCGAACGCGGTCAAGTTTGTGCTGGGTGCTTTCCTTCTTCGCCATCGTGTTCTCCAGTGCGAGCAATTCGCTGCGAATCATTGCGCGGCCCGCGAGCGGGCCCTGCGCGTTACAGTCCTTCGATCGTCAGCAGCAGGCGCTGCCGGATGTCGTCGTTCATTTCCAGAATGTTGTCGCGCCCCACCAGTTCTTCGAAGCTGGTGTTGCCGGCAATTTGCGTGCTGCTACGGATGACCGAATCGTCAGGAAGTTCCGAACGTACCGGCGAGCTGATGACGCAGAACGGCAGGTCGCCAAAGCCCTTGAGGCGCTCGAAGCTGAGCCCGTAGCGCAGGCCTTCGAACAGCCGGCCAAGGCCCGGCGATTTGCTCAGGCAGTAGAACAGCACCAGGTAGTGCACCACGAAGCGGTACAGCTCGGCGCTGCTGCGGTTGGGGTCTTTGATGACGTTGCGAAACTGCGCCAGGTCGAAGGCGTGAAAGCCCACCACCCAGCGCGTCGGGCTGGTGATGCGAATGACCTGGCCGCTCTGTTCGAGGACCTTGTCGTATTCCAGCGGAAACAGTTCGGGGGTGGTGCTGATCAGGTTCAGCGGCACTTCCAGTTCACTGACCAGCTGGAATGGCGCGGCCGAGCCGATGCGCTCGTAAAGTTCGATCAACGACTGGAAATGGCCCTGGGTTTCGCGCCCGCTGCTGCGCTGGGCGCCTTGCAGGTATTCGCCAAACAGGGTTTGCGGACGGATCAGCGGTGCCACGGTGGCAAGGTAATCCGCCGCCTGCGCCTTCAGCGCATCGGAGATCGCCCGCGTCTGGCTACGCAGCTTGATCAGTGCTTCGACATCGAATGTCTGTGTCATCGGTACATCGTCCATGAGCCTGCTTGATCGTCCTGAAACGCCAATGGCGTGGACCTGAAGTCACGCCTCTCGGCTGCGGCAAATTTGTGTGCTGGCACATGAATATCGTGTTGCCAGTAATGCCGAGTAGGGCACCCCGCTGTGAAAGAAGTTCCTGCGAGGGCGGCAATTTTTTCCCTGTTTTGTGAACTTACGCAATGATGGCTGGATGCTGGCTCGGTGTGGTTTCATCCACTGAAAATAGGGGATTGGCCCCTAAAAATAAGGGGTGCAGGGGTTAAGAACGGCGTAAAATTTTGCGCTAAAAGTTTTTTGCAGGAAGTGAACTGGGTCTCATTTTTTCGGGCGCAGACGCAGGTGTGCAGGCCACTGAAAGGCGCGGTTCAATGATGGCAATGCGACGGAATATGCCGCATGCTGCGACTTTAGGGCAGCCTGCTAGAGCGGTTTTGAGCCAGTGGTACGGACTTCGATTCCCCACTCCCACAACCACCCCAGCAACGCATGCAACTCGTCGGTGGCTTCGACCGAAGGGTCGCCATTTTCATACAGCACGGCATCGCTGAGCGTGCCCATGCCACGCGGCATTGCGAACACGCTCAGGCGAACCTGTTGCGGCTCGCTGTGCAGGCGTGAGCGGTAGCCCAGGAACGTGTTGGCCCAGCTTGGGTATGAATCGCCCCTGGTTTCCTAGACACTCTCCAAGCTCAGAAAATAGCGTTTCTCATACTCTACTGGTGACAGCTGCATCATGTAGTGGCTGTCAGGCATGGCGCTGGACGGCACGGGCTGCGCCCGTGTTCGCGGGCCAGCCCGCTTGCACAGGTTTCGCGCCAGTCCTTGGAAACTGGGCAAGCACTTGGGATCAGACGACTGCCACTCTGCAAAGCCAGCGCAGTAGGGCATCTCGATCGTGACGTTGAGCTCAAACGCGTTTTGTTCTGTGAACGAACCGCCAAGGCTGTGATAATGGCAGGCAATCACAAGGGCCATGCCATGCTGACCATCTCTAACAACGTGCATCTGCCCGATGCCGACATCGAACTGACCTACATCCGCGCGCAAGGCGCAGGTGGGCAGAATGTCAACAAGGTGTCCAGCGCCGTGCACCTGCGCTTCGACATTCGCGCCTCGTCGCTACCGGAGTTTTACAAGGAGCGACTGTTGGCACTGCGTGACAGTCGCATCACCGGCGACGGCGTGTTGATCATCAAGGCCCAACAGTACCGCACCCAGGAGCAGAACCGCACTGACGCACTGGCGCGTCTTGCCGAGTTGATCATTGCTGCCGGCAAGACCGAGAAAAAACGCCGCCCCACCAAGCCAACCCTCGGCTCGAAGACTCGCCGCCTCGAAGGCAAAGCCAGGCGCAGCACGGTCAAGGCGGGGCGGGGCAAGGTGGAGTTCTAGGCGCGCGATAGGCATTTTTGCAAGGTGGTTCCACTGGGCGGAACCACATTCGTTTGTACTCCCTCGCCACTCGCGCTTATCTGTCGCCAAGCACGACCTGCCTTTCCCGTCGTGATCTCAAGCGAACAACAAGAACGGGACCCACCCGCGCGAGGAGATTCCCCATGCAGCAACACCAGCACATCCTGGCCTGGCTCAATGACGTGGCCAGCGACCTGCACGCCATCCGCCACGATATCCACGCTCACCCTGAACTCGGTTTCGAAGAAAGCCGCACCTCGGCCCTGGTCGCCACGCTGTTGCAGCAGTGGGGCTACGAGGTGCACACCGGCATCGGCAAGACCGGTGTGGTCGGCGTGCTGCGCAACGGCAGCAGCCCGCGCAAGCTGGGCTTGCGTGCCGACATGGACGCGTTGCCGATCCATGAGGCCACCGGTGCTGCCTACAGCAGCCGCCACCAGGGCTGCATGCACGCCTGTGGCCACGATGGCCACACCACCATGCTGCTGGGCGCGGCGCGCTACCTGGCGGCGACGCGGCAGTTCGATGGCACGCTGACGTTGATCTTCCAGCCGGCCGAGGAGGGCCAGGGTGGTGCCGAGGCGATGCTTGCCGATGGGCTGCTGGAGCGCTTCCCCTGTGATGCACTGTTCGGCATGCACAACATGCCGGGGCTGCCGGCTGGGCACCTGGGCTTGCGTGAAGGGCCGATGATGGCTTCGCAAGACCTGCTGACCGTGACCATCGAAGGCGTTGGCGGGCATGGCTCGATGCCGCACCTGACGGTCGACCCGCTGGTGGCGGCAGCCAGTGTGGTGATGGCGTTGCAGACGGTGGTGGCGCGCAACATTGATGCCCAAGAAGCGGCGGTGGTCACGGTCGGCGCGCTGCAGGCGGGCGAGGCGGCCAACGTGATTCCACAGCAGGCGCTGCTGCGCCTGAGCCTGCGTGCGCTGGATGCCGACGTCAGGGCGCAGACCCTGGAACGGGTGCGGGCCATCATCGTCAGCCAAGCCCAGAGCTTTGGCTGCACGGCCAGCATCGAGCACCGCCCGGCGTACCCGGTGCTGGTCAACCATGCCGCGGAAAACGCCTTTGCCCAGCAGGTCGGTGAAGCACTGCTCGGCGCGGACAAGGTCGATGGCAATACCCGCAAGCTGATGGGCAGCGAGGACTTTGCCTGGATGCTGCAGCGCTGCCCGGGCGCCTACCTGTTCATCGGTAACGGCGTGCAGCGGCCGATGGTGCACAACCCTGCCTACGACTTCAACGACGACATCCTGCTGACCGGCGCCGCCTACTGGGGCGCGCTGACCGAGAGCTGGCTCAAGCCGGCCTGATTGCCCTGTATTGACGACTGCCGCTGGGAACCCGGGCGCCGCTGCGCCTGGGCGATCACCTGAACAGAAGATGGAGTGTTCCGCATGCAGATTTCCAATACAGGCGCCTCGCGTACCCGGCAAGTGGTCGCGGCGGTCATCGGCAATGCGCTGGAGTGGTATGACTTTATCGTGTACGGCTTTCTGGCAAGCATCATCGCCCGCCAGTTCTTTCCCTCGGACGACGAATACGCCTCGCTGCTGATGGCCCTGGCCACGTTCGGCGTGGGCTTTTTCATGCGCCCGGTGGGTGGTGTGCTGCTGGGGGTGTATTCCGACCGCAAGGGGCGCAAGGCGGCGATGCAGCTGATCATCCGCCTGATGACGGTGTCGATCGCCATGATCGCCTTTGCCCCCAGCTACCTGGCCATCGGCATGGGCGCGCCGCTGCTGATCGTGGTCGCGCGCATGCTGCAGGGCTTTGCCACTGGCGGCGAGTACGCCAGCGCCACGGCGTTTCTGGTGGAGAGCGCGCCGGCCAATCGCAAGGGCCTGTATGGCTCGTGGCAGCTGGTGGGGCAGTGCCTGGCAGTGTTTTCCGGGGCGGCGATGGTGGCGCTGGTCACCCACCTGTGCACGCCCGAGGCGCTGGACAGCTGGGGCTGGCGGATACCGTTCGTGCTTGGCTTGCTGATTGGCCCGGTGGGGCTTTGGATTCGCAAGCACATGGAAGAACCCGAGGAATTCCTGGAGGCGCGCAAGCAGGCCAAGGGCCAGGCGCCGAGCCTGTGGCAGGTGCTGCGCAAACACCGCCGCAGCCTGCTGGTGTCGATGGGCCTGGCGTGTGGCGCGACGGTGTCGTTCTACGTGGTGCTGGTGAACATGCCGACCTTCGCCCACAAGAACCTCGGCCTGCCGCTGGACCAGGTGCTGCTGGTGCAGATGCTCGCCGTGGGCCTGATGACCGTGGTGATTCCGCTGTCTGGCGCGCTGTCGGACCGGCTTGGCCGGCGGCCGGTGCTGATGGCCTTCACCCTGGCGTTCTTCGTCATGGTCTACCCGCTTTATGTGTGGGTGGCCGCGGCGCCCTCGATCGAGCGCCTGCTGGTGATGCAACTGCTGCTGTGCAGCGCCATCGGTGGTTTCTTCGGCCCCGCGCCGACCGCGCTGGCCGAGCAGTTCCCGGTCGAGGTGCGCTCCACGGGCGTGTCGGTGGCCTACAACGTGGCGGTGATGGTGTTCGGCGGCTTCGCACCGCTGATCGTTACCTGGCTGAGCAAGGTGCTGGGCACGCCGGTGGCACCGTCGTTCTACGTGCTGTTCGCCTGCCTGCTGACCCTGCTCGGCACCTACTGCCTGAAAGAAGCACCGCGCGCCGGCAAGGCCGTCGCCTACAACCTTGGAGTAAAACCGTGAACGCGTTAGCTATCGACCCCATCGTCGCCCTCGACGCCGAGGCCTTGTCCCGGGCCATCCATGCACGCCAGGTAGCGTGCCGCGAGGTGATGCAGGCTTACCTGGGCCATATCGAGCGCTGCAACCCGCAGGTCAATGCACTGGTGTCGTTGCGCGCAGCTGAAGCCTTGCTGGCCGAGGCCGATGCCTGCGACCGCGAACTGGCGCAAGGCCAGTCGCGGGGCTGGATGCATGGCATGCCCCAGGCGATCAAGGACCTGGCCGCCACGGCCGGGCTGCGTACCACGCTGGGTTCGCCGCTGTTCGCCGAGCAGGTGCCGGCGCACGATGCCATCAGCGTGGCGCGGGTGCGGGCGAACGGGGCGATCATCATCGGCAAGAGCAATGTGCCGGAGTTCGGCTTGGGTTCGCAGAGTTACAACACGCTGTTCGGCACCACCACCAATGCCTACGACCACAGCCGCGTGGCCGGAGGCAGCAGCGGCGGCGCGGCGGCGGCGCTGGCCATGCGCTTGCTACCGGTGGCTGATGGCAGCGACATGATGGGGTCGCTGCGCAACCCGGCGGCGTTCAACAACGTGTTCGGCCTGCGCCCGTCGCTAGGCAGGGTGCCCTATGGGCCGACGCCGGAGCTGTTCGTCCAGCAGCTGGCCACTGAGGGGCCGATGGGGCGCAGCGTGACCGATGTCGCCCGCTTGCTGACGGTGCAGGCCGGGCATGATGCGCGGGTGCCGTTGTCGCTGAACGATGGCGGGCGGGATTTCGCGGCGGGGCTGCAGCGCGATTTCAAAGGGGCGCGGATCGGCTGGCTGGGTGACTACGACGGCTATCTGCCGATGGAAGACGGCGTGCTGGGGCTGTGCGAAGCAGCCCTGGCCGATTTCGCCGAGCTTGGCTGCACCGTCGAGGCCTGCCAGCCCCCGTTCGATCCGGCGCGGTTGTGGCAATGTTGGCTCACCCACCGCCACTTCCTGGTGCACGGCAACCTGGCGGCGGCCTATGCCGACCCGGGCAAACGGGCGCTGCTCAAACCCGAGGCGCAATGGGAAGTGGAGGGCGGCCTGCAGCTCAGTGCCGCTGCGGTGTATCAGGCGTCGCTGGACCGCAGCGCGTGGTACCAGGCCATGCAGAAACTGTTCGAGCGTTACGATTTCCTGCTGTTGCCTGCGGCCCAGGTGTTCCCTTTCGACGCAGCCCAGGCGTGGCCGAAGGTGGTCGGGGGGCGCACCATGGACACCTACCACCGTTGGATGGAGGTGGTGATCGGGCCAACCCTGGCCGGTTTGCCGAGCATGAGTGTGCCGGTCGGTTTCAATGCCGCGGGGCTGCCGACGGGCCTGCAGATCATAGGCCCGGCCCAGGCCGACCACGCCGTGCTGCAGCTGGCCTACGCCCATGAACAGCTGACCCGCTGGGTGGACCGGCGCCCCCCGCCAAGCCTGCTGGAGCGGTAAGGGGGCTGGCCCGGCCCGTATCTTGCTGGGCATGATGACCATCCACGCACAGACAGGGAGGTCGGATACATGGGCACAGCGACAGACAGCGGTGGCGTGCGCTCGGTGGAACGCGCGCTGGCCATCGTCGAACTGCTTGGCGAGCATCAGGCCCTGGGGCTTGAGGAGCTGCATTACCTCACCGGCCTGCCCAAGGCCACGGCATCGCGCATGCTCGCCACCTTGCAGGAGCAGGGTTGGGTCTACCGCGGCCTGAGCGACCGGCGCTACCGCCTGTGCGCCCGCCGCCTGTTTGGCGACCGCCAGCAGCGTTTCAAGCGCCAACTGGTGGAAACCGCCGCACCATTGTTGCTGGAATTGAGCGAGCGCACCGGGCTGGTGGTCGACCTCTCGTGCTTCGACGGCGAGCGGCTGGAGGTGATGGAAAGCGCGATTCCCCAAGTGTTGCGCAAGCGTTATCCGAACAACTGCCAGATCGTCGGCCAGCATGCCAGCCTGTTCCATTCAGCGATGGGACGGGCTTGCCTCAAGGAGCTGGCGGTGGATGAGGTGCAGCGCCTGGCCCAGCATGAGCGGGTGGGCGGTGAAGTGTTGATGCGTGACCTGGAAGGGGATGTGCAGAAGGGCTTCGGCCAGCGTACCGAGGGCTATTGGGAGTATCCGGTGCGCCTGCCGTTCCTGATCCGCGCGATTGCCTTGCCGGTGAGGGTGCAGGGGCAACTGGCCGGGAGTATTGCCTTGCACTGGCCGCTGGACCAGGCGCCGGTGGAGCAGGTGCTGAGTTTGCACCTGAACAGCCTGGCGACGACTGTTGGGGAAGTGCAGCATGCTTTGGTGGGTTAGGGGTGTTTGGCGGTAGATTATTGGTGGGTTCGAGACCGAGCGCCGCCCGCGCGGCGCATCGCGGATAAATCCGCTCCTACATTTGTTGCAACGTGGCCATGCCTGTGAGGCCATGGTTGTCTGCCTTGTTTGTGGGCTCAAGTCATGCGCCAGGGCGGGCAACGATGGCGTGACAGGTTCGGCACGTTGCAACACATGTAGGAGCGGATTTATCCGCGATGCGCCGCGCGGGCGGCGCTCGATCTCCCAGGCGCTATAGAATCAAAGGCATGCACCCTGCAATTAGCTCCCCAAAGGTAACCCCATGCTGGTCATCGAGCACCTGCACAAGTCCTTCCCCACTGCCCAAGGCCCACTCCAGGTCCTGCGCGGCGTCGACCTGACCCTGTCGCGCGGCAGCAGCCTGGCCCTGATGGGCGAATCCGGCAGTGGCAAAAGCACGCTGTTGCACCTGGTCGCCGGCCTCGACCGCGCCGACAGCGGGCGCATCCTCATCGACGGTAGCCCCTTGCACGGCCACGGCGAGGCCGCCTTGGCCCGTTGGCGGCGCGAGGGCATCGGCCTGGTGTTCCAGCAATACAACCTGATCAGCAGCCTCGACGTGGCAGCCAACCTGGCCTTCCAGGCGCGCCTGGCCAAGCGCCACGACCCGCAGTGGCTGGCCTACCTGGCCGAACGCCTGGGTTTGGCGGCATTGCTCGATCGTTACCCGGAGCAGCTGTCTGGCGGCCAGCAGCAGCGGGTCGCCATCGGCCGGGCACTGGCCAGCCGGCCGACGCTATTGCTCGCCGACGAACCCACCGGCAGCCTTGACGAAGCCAGCAGCGACGAGGTGCTGGCCTTGTTGCTGCAACTGGTCGGCGAGGCCGGCAGCAGCGTGCTGATGGTGACCCACAGCCCGCGCCTGGCGGCCTGCCTGCAGCACCGCTGCGTGCTGCACCAGGGCCGGGTGCAAAGCTGATGAACGACCTGCTGATAACCCTGCAGGCACTGGGCAGCCACTGGTGGCGCCACCGCTTGCAGTGCATCAGCATCTTCACCGGCTTGTGGCTGGCGACCGCTTTGTGGACTGGCGTGCAGGCGCTAAACGCCCAGGCGCGCAGCGATTATGCCGAGGCCAGCGCCGTGTTGAGCGGGCCGGCGCATCAGCAGATCGTCGCGCGGGACGGGGAGCGATTCGATCAGGCGCTGTATGTGCAACTGCGCAGGCAAGGCTGGCAAGTGACGCCGGTGCTGGAAGGGCGCTTGCGCCTGGCCGGTGAGCCGGCGATTGCCGTCAGGCTGATCGGCATCGAGCCGCTGAGCATGCTGCCTGGCACGGCAGTCGCAGGTACCGACCCGGCGAGCTTCGATTTGCCGGCCTTCATCGGCACACCAGGGCAGGCCTGGGTCGGGCCAGATACCTTGCGCCAACTGGCGGGCAAGCTACGCACGGCCGATGGGCAGGCGTTGCCGCCACTGACCTTGAATGAGCACCTGGCGCCTGGCGTGATGCTGGTCGATATCGGCGTGGCCCAGGCCTTGCTCGACGCGCCAGGGCAGCTGTCGCGGCTGATCAGCGACACCGACCAGCCGTTGCCGCAGGCCCTCGCCGAGCGATTGAAAGTGCAGCCAGCGGGCGATGACACCGACCTGCAACGCCTGACCGCGAGCTTTCATCTCAACCTCACGGCCCTCGGCCTGCTGGCCTTCGTGGTCGGGCTGTTCATTGCCCATGCCGCCATCGGCCTGGCGCTGGAGCAGCGACGAGGCCTGATGCGAACCTTGCGCGCTTGCGGTGTGAGCCTGAAGGTGTTGCTGGCGGCGTTGGCCCTGGAGCTTGGGCTGTTCGCTGTGGCCGGCGGCCTGGCAGGCGTGGCGGCAGGTTACCTGCTGGCGGCGCTGCTGCTGCCCGACTTCGCTTCCAGCCTGCGCGGCCTGTATGGCGCCCAGGTCTCCGGGCACCTGCATCTGCCGCTGTTCTGGTGGCTGGTGGGTATTGCCGTGAGCCTGCTCGGCGCACTGCTGGCCGGCATCGACAGCCTGTTGCGCGCAGCGCGGTTGCCGTTGCTGGCGTTGGCTCAACCGCAGGCGTGGCGGTTGGCCCAGCTGCCCTGGTTGAAGCGCCAGGCGCTGGCCGCCGCAGCCCTGGCCTTGCTGGCCCTGGGCTGTGGCGTTTTCGGCAGCAGCCTGGCCAGTGCTTTCGCCATGCTTGCTGCGTTGTTGCTGGCGGCGGCCCTGTTGTTGCCGGGCGCACTGGCCCTGCTGCTCGCCGGCTTGGGCAGGCACGGCCGGCGGCCGCTGGCGCAGTGGTTCATTGCCGACAGCCGCCAGCAGTTGCCGGCGCTGAGCCTGGCACTGATGGCGCTGTTACTGGCATTGGCTGCCAGTGTGGGCGTGGGCGGCATGACCGAAGGGTTCCGCCGCACGTTCGTAGACTGGCTCGACCAGCGCCTGGCCGCCGACCTGTATGTCACACCCCGCGATAGCACGCAGGCGCTGCAGATCTACCAGGACCTGCAGCACAACCCGGACGTCAGTGCCGTGCTGCCAGGCTGGCGGGTGGAGTGGCGCCTGCAGCAATGGCCGGTGCAGGTGCAGGGGGTGATCGATCATCCGTTCTACCGCAACCATTGGCCTTTGCTGGAACAGGCTGCGGACGCCTGGGCGCAGGTAGCCAACGGGCAGGGTGCGATGCTCAGCGAGCAATTGGCGCGGCGCCTTGGGTTGGGCATCGGGGATACCGTGCAGTTGCCGGGCGAACCGCCGCAGGGCGTGCGGGTGGTAGGCATTCACGCCGACTATGGCAACCCTAAAGGGCATGTGCTGGTCAATGCCGACTGGTTGCGCCGGCACGCGCCGACGGCCAGCCTGAGCGGCCTGAGCCTGCTGATCCGGCCCGGGCAGGTCGCGCAGGTCAAGGGCGCCTTGCAGCAGCGCTACGGCCTGGACGAATCGCAACTGGTCGAGCAGGCCAGCCTGAAAGCCTGGTCGACGCAGATATTCAGCCGTACCTTCGCTGTCACCGCCGCCCTGAACAGCCTTACCCTGGGCGTCGCTGGCGTGGCGCTGTTCATCAGCCAGCTGACCCTGGGCCAGCAGCGCCTCGGGCAGCTGGCTCCGTTGTGGGCGCTGGGCGTGCCGCGCCGTCGGCTGGCCTGGCTGAGCTTGGGCCAGACCCTGATGCTCAGCGGCTTTACCGTACTGCTGGCCATCCCGCTCGGGTTGCTGCTGGCCTGGTGCCTGGTGGCGGTGGTGAATGTGCAGGCATTCGGCTGGCGGCTGCCCTGGCACGTGTTTGCCAGCCAACTGGTGCAACTGGCCGGGCTTGGCGTGTTGACCAGCCTTTTGGCCAGCGCCTGGCCGTTGTGGCAATTGGCACGGCGCCAGCCGAGTGAGCTGTTGAGGCGGTTCGCCGATGAGGCTTGATGCCTGGCTGTTGCTGGCCTGCCTGCTGCTGGCCGGGTGTGACGCGCCTGCGCCGCCAGCTGCGAGTTATGCAGGGCTCGGAGCCGAGGCGGCGGCGTTCAAGCAGGTCACGCGCAACACTGAGCGGGTGTTCCCCCGCGACCACGGCGCCCACGACGGCTACCGCATCGAATGGTGGTATGTCACCGCCAACCTGCGTGATGCCCAAGGCCGCGACTGGGGCGTGCAATGGACACTGTTCCGTTCAGCCCTGCGCCCCGGCCCCGAAACGCACAGTTGGAACAGCCCCAACCTGTGGATGGGCCATGCCGCGCTGACCGACCCGGGCGGCCACCAGGTCGGCGAAACGCTGGCACGGGGCGGCATCGGCCAGGCCGGTGTCGAAACCGGGCCGTTCCGGGCCTGGATCAATGACTGGTCGCTGCAAGGCGATGACAACATCCAGCGCTTGCAGATGCGTGCCAGCGGCCAGGGCTTTCGCTACGACCTGACCCTGGCCAGCGACAAGCCGCTGGTGTTGCACGGTGACCGTGGTTACAGCGAAAAGTCTGGCAAGGGCCAGGCTTCGTACTATTACAGCCAGCCGTTCTACCAGGTCAGTGGCGAGGTCGAGCGGGACGGGCAGCGCATTGCGGTAACCGGGCAGGCCTGGCTCGACCGGGAGTGGAGCAGCCAGCCGTTGGCGGCCGGGCAAAGTGGCTGGGACTGGTTTTCGCTGCACCTGGGCAGTGGCGCCAAGCTGATGCTGTTTCAGGTGCGTGAAGACCAGGGGCAGCCGTACCGGGCTGGCACCTGGGTTGGCCCTGACGGGCAGGTACGCGCGCTGCAAGGGGCTGAGGTCGAGCTGACACCGCTGGCCTGGGCCAACCAGGATAACGGCAAGCGCGTGCCGACCCGCTGGCGGGTTCAAGTGCCCTCGGTGCAATTGGATGTGCAGGTCGAGGCAGTGCAGGCCAAGGCCTGGATGGGGACGCGGTTCCCATACTGGGAAGGGCCGGTGCGGGTGAATGGCAGCGTACAAGGGCGGGGGTATCTGGAGATGACTGGGTACTAGCGCAGCGCAGTATTGATGCTGACGGCCTCTTCGCGGCTAAAGCCGCTCCTACAGGTGCGGTGTGAGCGCTGTGGGCCTTGGGGTGTGATCTCTGTGGGAGCGGCTTTAGCCGCGAAGAGGCCGGCACAGGCAGCACATCACCCGGGTTTTTCACCGCGAAACGCGCTCGGGCTCACCCCGCACTGCTTGCGAAAGAACCGGCTGAAGTACCCCACATCGGCAAACCCCAGTTCATGGGCAATCTGCTTCACACTTGCATCCGAATGCCCCAGCACCCGCTTGGCCTCCAGCACCAGCCGGGCATTGATCACATTCATCGGGGTCATGCCCAGGTGCTCCTGGCACAAGCGCCCGAGGGTCGCCAGGGTCATGCCCAGTTCACCGGCATAGAAGCCCAGTGGCCGGTGCTCGCGGTAATGCCTGTCCACCAGCTCCCGAAACCCGGTCAGTTGCTGGCTGCGCCGTGACGCTGGGCGGTGCGCCGGGTCGGGCGCCTCCTGCCCATGGCGCAGGGCCTGGATCAGCAGGGCCAGCAGCAACGCCATGCTGCTGGCCACGTGCTCGCGGGCGCGGTTGTGGTATTCCTCGCGCAGGGCAAGGCACAGCGGCAGCAGCGGGTCGTCCTCGGTGGGCCAACGGGGCAGGGCGATGACCTGCGGCTTGCGGATCGCTGCCAGCAAGTTGGGCGCGAGCACCTGGGCGATGCTCTCCAGTGGCGGCTGCGCGGCGGTGATCACCTGGCCCTCGACCTGGCCGGCCCAGTGGAAGCCATGCACCACCTGCGCGGGCACATAGACCACAGAGGGTGCGCAAACCTGCACGCGCTCGCTGTCGAACAGCACTTCGCCGCTGCCGCTCTGCAGGTACAGCAGTTGCAGCAGGCCGTCGTGTCGGTGTGCGGCGATTTCCCAGTTGTGCGCGCCGGAGCGCTGTGAGATCTGCTCCACATGCAAGGACTCGTGCCACACCGGCTGTGCGGTTTCACCGTACAAGGCGTAGTTGGGGATCTTGTTCATGTTGTTGTAATTGTTCTGGTCGCTACCCGGCCACTGTGCCACAGCCAGATGCAGGCTTCAGGTGCCTGGCACAAAATTGACCGGAATGTGGCGACGCTTGCAGGTTTTGTCCATTCTGCCGGCTGCCCCCTCGGCCCTAGGCTGTTCACCAGATCAAGCGACACTCTGGAGAGCCGCATGCATAACAACAAGATTTCCTCCACCTGGCTGGGCCTGGATTCAGCCGTTTGCGTGGTCACCGGCGCGGCCGGTGGCATCGGTGCGGCGCTGGCCGCCGCGCTGGTCGAGCAACAGGCCCATGTGGTGCTGCTGGACCGTGACGTCGACAAGTGCCGGGAGCTCGCCGCCAGCCTGGGCGAGCACAGTGCCGGTGAAGTCAGTGCACTGGCCTGCGATATTGCCGACCCGGCCAGCGTCGAACAGGCCGCTGCCCAGGTGCAGGCGCTGCACGGGCGCTGCGATGTGCTGGTGAACAATGCCAGCGTGCTGCGCCCCGGGGCGCTGGAAACCCTGAGCCTGGAACAATGGAACCAGGTGCTGGCGGTCAACCTCAGCGGCTACCTGCTGTGCGCGCAAGCTTTCGGCCGCTCGATGCTTGCCCGTGGCCAGGGGCGTATCGTGCATGTGGCATCGATCGCCGCGCATTACCCGCAGCCTAACAGTGGCGCCTACAGCGCGGCCAAGGCTGGTGTCAGCATGCTGTCGCGGCAGATTGCCGTGGAATGGGGGCCGCGTGGGGTGCGCAGCAATGCCGTGTGCCCGGGGCTGATCCGCACACCGCTGTCGGCGGCGTTCTATGCCGACCCGCAGGTCGAACGCCAGCGCAGCGCGATGACCGCCAACCAGCGTATCGGCGAGCCGCAGGATATCGCCGACGCCGTGCTGTTCCTCGCCAGCCCCCGCGCCGACTACATCAACGGCGCCGAACTGACCGTGGATGGCGGCCTGGAGAGCATGCCCATGGCGCTGATCCCGCGCCCCGGCTTCGAGGGGGCGAAGGCATGAACACGCGCAGCTGCGATGTGCTGGTGATCGGCGCCGGAGCCGGTGGCCTGGCGACGGCGATCACGGCCAAGAAGCATGGCCTTGACGTGCTGGTGATCGAGAAGGACGACTGCTTTGGCGGTACCACGGCGTTTTCCGGTGGTGTGTTGTGGGTGCCGGGCAACCGATATGACCACAATGGCAGCCCTGAGCAGGCGTTGACCTACCTGCGCAACGAAGCCGGCGCCTGCTTCGATGCCGCTGGTGTCGAGGCGTTCTTGCAACATGGGCCGCAGATGGTGGCGTTTTTCGAGCGCGAGACCACGGTCAAGTTCGTCCCCACGTTGTACCCGGACTACCATCCGCAGGTCGAGGGCGGTGCCGATATCGGCCGCTCGATCCTGGCCGCGCCCTACGACATCCGCGGCCTCGGGGCGGACATGGCCAGGCTGCGCCCACCGCTGAAGACCATCACCTTCATCGGCATGATGTTCAATTCGTCGAATGCCGACCTCAAGCACTTCTTCAACGTCACCCGTTCGCTGGCCTCGTTCAGCTACGTGGCCAAACGGCTGCTGACCCACTTCAAGGAACTGCTGCTGTACCGTCGCGGCACCCAGGTCACCAGCGGCAATGCCCTGGCGGCGCGGCTGGTGAAGTCGGCGCTGGACCTCGGCATCCCGATCCTTACCGGTACCCCGGCGCGGCAGCTGTTGCGCGAGGGCGGGCGGGTGAGCGGGGCGCTGGCTCAGCAGCAGGGCAGTGAGTTGCGTATCGAGGCGCGGCGCGGGGTGGTGCTGGCGTGCGGGGGGTTCTCCCATGACGTGCAGCGTTTGCGAGAGGCATACCCCCACGTACGCCGGGGCGGTGAGCATTTTTCGCCGGTGCCGGCGGGTAATACCGGCGACGGTGCTCGCATGGCCGAGGCCCAGGGCGGCAAGGTGGATATCCGCCTGCAAGCGGCAGCGGCCTGGATGCCGGTCTCGAAAGTGCCGATGGCCGGTGGCAAGTATGTGGCATTCCCGCACCTGCTTGATCGTTACAAGCCTGGCGTGATCGGCGTGCTGTGCAGTGGCAAGCGCTTTACCAATGAATCCAACTCGTACCACGATGTTGGCGCGGCACTGATCGAAGCGTGTGCCGACCAACCGGAAACCGCCATGTGGCTGGTCTGCGACCGGCGCACCCTGGCCAAGTACGGCCTGGGCTATGCCAAACCTGCACCGATGCCTCTGGGGCCGCTGCTGCGCAATGGCTACCTGCTCAAGGGCAAGACCCTCGCCGAGCTGGCGGCCAAGGCGGGCATCGATGGCCAAGGCCTGGCGCGCACGGTGCGCGAATACAACCTTGGCGCAGTGCACGGCGAGGACCGGCAATTCGGCCGTGGCACCACCACCTTCAACCGCTACCTGGCCGACCCTCAACAACAGCCCAACCCGTGCGTGGCACCGGTGGGTGACGGGCCGTACTTTGCGGTGAAGGTGGTCATGGGCGACCTGGGCACCTTCGATGGCATCCGTACCAGCGTGGTCGGCGAGGTGCTCGATGGCGAACGGCGCGCCATCCCTGGGCTGTACGCCGTGGGCAACGACCGCGCCAGCATCATGGGCGGCAACTACCCCGGCGCGGGCATTACCTTGGGGCCGATCATGACCTTCGGCTACATCACCGGCCGGCACCTGGCAGGGGTCGAGCAGGGGCTGGCCAGTGCCAAACCGGCGCGGGAGGTGGCGTGATGGACAAGGCGATTGTCGACCACCGTGTCTACACCATTCGGCCGCGCTGCATGGCGGCGTTTCTCGAAGCCTTCGAGCAATTGGCGATGCCCATTCTGCGACGGCATCTGGGTACGCCACTGGGGTTCTACGTCAGCAGCATCGGGCCGCTGAACCAGGTGGTGCACCTGTGGGGCTATGACAGCCTGGCGGATTTCGAGCGGCGCAGCGCGGCGCGCGATGCCGACCCGGGCTTTGCCGCGTACCTGCAGGCCACCCGCGACCTGGTGGTGGCGCAGGAGACGCGGATCATCAAGCCGGTGCACCTGTGTAATAGCGCCATGGCTTGACTGGGACCTTGTGGGAGCGGGTTTACCCGCGAAAGCGGTGGTGGATTCAACGACGCATTCGCGGGTGAACCCGCTCCCACAAATACCGCGCATTACCCCCAATAAAAACAACAAGAGGTAAGGCAAATGAGCACACCAATCGACATACGCCAACTGATCGACCAGCAACCCATCGGTCCCTACCAGAAATGGGTGGTTTTCCTCGGTTTCCTGATCATCGCGCTGGATGGCCTGGACGTCGCCATCATCGGCTTCATCGCCCCGCAACTGAAAAGCGAATGGCACCTCGGCGCCCAGGCCCTTGGCCCGGTGCTCAGTGCCGCGCTGATCGGTCTGGCCCTCGGCGCCCTGGTTGCCGGGCCCCTGGCTGACCGTTACGGGCGCAAGGCAGTGCTGCTCGGCAGCGTACTGCTGTTCGGCCTGTGGACCCTTGCCTCGGCCTTTTCCCCCAACCTGGAAACCCTGGTCGCCCTGCGCTTTCTCACCGGCCTGGGCCTGGGCGCGGCAATGCCCAACGCCAGCACCCTGGTCAGCGAATACGCACCGGCGCGCAGCCGCTCGCTGCTGATAACCCTGGCCTTCTGCGGTTTCTCGCTGGGTGCGGCGCTGGGAGGCTTCGTCAGCGCCTGGATGATCCCCAACCTGGGTTGGCGCAGCGTGCTGGCCCTGGGCGGGGTGTTGCCGCTGCTGGTCTTGCCGTTATTGTGCTGGCGCCTGCCTGAGTCGGTGACTTTCCTGGTCAGCCAGGGCGCCGACCCGCAGCGTATCCGGCGCATCGTCCAGCGCCTGGCACCGGCACATTGCGGGCCCGACAGCGCCTTCGTGGTACCTGCTACCAGCGCGCACAAGGGCGGCGCCATCGGCACCATTCTTTCGCCACGCTATCGTTTCGGCACGCTGATGCTGTGGGCCGGCTATGTGCTGGCGCTATTCCTGGTCTACCTGTTCAGCGGCTGGCTGCCGACCCTGGTGAAGGAGGGCGGCGGTTTCTCGGTGTCGCAGGCAGCGATCGTCACGGCCTGCTTCCAGGTCGGCGGCCCGGTTGGTGCGGTTTCGGTGGGCTGGGCCATGGACCGCTATCACCCGCAGCGGGTGCTGATGCTGACCTTCCTGTTCAGCGGCGCGGTTATCTTCGCAATTGGCCAGGTGGCAGGTGATTTCGCCTGGCTGTGCGCCATCGCCTCAGCCGTGGGCTTTGGCCTGAACGGCGCGAGCGTGGGCATGAATGCACTGGCGGCGGCGTTCTACCCGACCGAAGCCCGGGCCACCGGCGCCAGCTGGATGAGTGGCATTGGCCGCTTCGGTGCCATCCTCAGTGCCTTTGCCGGTGCGCAGATGCTGGCGCTGGGCTGGAGTTTTGCCCAGGTGTTCGCATCGCTGCTCATACCGGCGGGGCTGGCGGCACTGGCGGTGTTGCTGCAGGGGTGGCGCGCAAATTCAGCAAGGAGTACAGATGTACTCCATTCGTCACGAGGTTAATCAGCGTCCGACCGGCGGCGCTGTATGGCTGTGCGGGCCTCTTCGCGGGTGAACCCGCTCCCACAGGGACCGCATCCGCTTCAGCCCGGTGGTGATCCTGTGGGAGCGGGTTCACCCGCGAAGAGGCCAGTGCAGGCTTACTTGAACCCCGTTACCGCATGCGGCACATAGGGCGCTTCCAGCCGGGCGGTTTCCTCATCGCTCAGCTGGAACGCCAACGCGGCAATCGCATCATCGAGCTGCGCCACCTTCGAGGCTCCGACAATCGGTGCCGAAACCCCACGCTTGCCCAGCACCCAGGCCAGCGCCACCTGTGCCATCGGCACACCGCGCTCGCCGGCGATCTGCTCGACCACGTCAATCACCCGGCCGTCTTCCACTTCGGTGTTGGCGTAGAACGACTGCCCGGAAATATCGGTACGCGTGCGTTCGGTCTGCTGCCCATGGGGGCGGGTCAGGCGGCCGCGGGCCATCGGGCTCCAGGGCATCAGGCCGACACCTTGGTCGAGGCACAGCGGGATCATCTCGCGCTCTTCTTCGCGGTAGATCAGGTTGAGGTAGTTCTGCATCGACACGAAGCGGCTCCAGCCGTTGCTCGTTGCCACCTGCTGGGCCTTGGCGAACTGCCAGGCATACATCGACGACGCGCCGAGGTAACGCGCCTTGCCGGCCTTGACCACATCGTGCAGGGCTTCCATGGTCTCTTCGATGGGCGTGTGGTAGTCCCAGCGGTGGATCTGGTACAGGTCGACATAGTCGGTCCCCAAGCGGGCCAAGCTGGCGTCGATATTGGCCATGATCGCCTTGCGTGACAGGCCCTGCTCGTTGGGGCGGGTGCTGCCTTCCCACATGTTGGCGGGGAAGAACACCTTGGTGGCGATCACTGTTTCCTCGCGACGGGTGAATTCCTTCAGCAGCTTGCCGAGGATGATCTCCGAGGTGCCGGCCGAATAGCTGTTGGCGGTGTCGAAGAAGTTGATGCCTTGCTCGACGGCGTGGCGGATGATCGGGCGGCTGTCGGCTTCGCCCAGGGTCCACGGGTGGGTGCCGGCATCGGGTTCGCCGAAGGTCATGCAGCCCAGGCACAGTTTGGAGATGTCCAGGCCAGTGTTGCCCAGTTTGACGTATTGCATCCGCTGCTCCTCAGTGATCGGTTGTGCGATGCAGGGAAGCTTAGCGGTGATGGCTGCTTGCGAAAATCCCGAATCGGTGCAGGCGAAATCCGCAAAAATTCACAAGCGCAGCAGTGGCTTGACCTGTTGCTGCAGGAAGTCGGTAACGGCCTTGATGCGCGGCGTGTTGCGCACATCCTCGTGTACCGCCAGCCAGATCTCGATGCTCATGGTCTGTTCGTCCTTGCCGGCGACCTCCAGGCCATGCTCCTGCGCCATGAATGCCGGCAGGCAGGCGATGCCTACCCCACCTGCGGCCGCTTGGGCCTGGATGCGCAGGTCGTTGCTCTGCAACACGAAGGGCGGGTTGCCGGTCTGGCTGAGCAGCCACTGCTGCTGCGGCGACTTGGCCTGGGATTCGTCGTAGCCGATGTAGCGCGGCGCGCCAGCACTGCGCAGGTAGGCGGGCGCGGCGTACAGCCGGTAGTCCAGATAACCCAGCAGGCTGGCGACCAGGGTCGGCTCGGTGGGCCTGGCCAGGGTGATGCTGATATCGGCTTCGCGGCGCGCCAGCGAGGCCCGCGACTTGCTGCCGACCAGTTTCAGGCGCAGCTGCGGGTAGCGCTGCAACAGCGTACCCAGGCGCCGGGCAATGATACTGCCGAGCAAAGCGGGTGGGGCCGCCAGCACCACTTCGCCTTCCACGTGCTGCTGCCCGGCATTGGCGAAGTGCTCCAGGGCGAACGACGACTGGCTCATCTGTTCGGCGTATTCGCCTACCCGGCGGCCTTCGTCGGTCAGCGCGTAGGCCCTGGGGCGGCGGTCGACCAGCTTGAGGTTCAGCGCAGCCTCCAGCGCAGCGATGCGCCGGGCCACGGTGGCATGGTCGACCCCCAGCAGCTTGGCCGCTGCCGACAGCGAGCCGGTACGGGTAAAGGCGCAGAAATGGCGCAGATCTTCCCAATCGAACATGGCGGGCCTCTGTAGTAGAGGCGCCATGATACGGCCTTATGCCGACCGGCAGGTGCTAGGATGGCTGCCATTTGCGCAACGGGTACCGCCATGCAGCCTCTCGATCACCTGTCGTTGCACCTGTTCATTGTGGTCTGCGAAGCCGGCACCATCGCCCGAGCCGGCGAGCGGGCGTTCATGGCGCCGTCGGCCGTCAGCAAACGGATCTCGGATATCGAAGCGCGCTTTGGCACGGCGTTGCTCAAGCGCAGCAAGCGCGGCGTCGAGCCGACCCCGGCAGGCCTTGCCCTGCTGCGCCATGCGCGTGGCCTGACCCGGGCCATGGAGCGCCTGGACAGCGAATTGAGCGAGTACGCCGAGGGCGCGCGCGGGCATGTACGGGTGCTGGCCAATGTGTCATCGATCATGGAGTTCCTGCCGGAGGAATTGTCGGCGTTCATGCTCGACAACCCGCTGGTCCAGGCCGATATCGAAGAGCGTTTCAGCCCGGACGTGGTGCGCGGGGTGGCCGAAGGCAGTGCCGACCTGGGCATCTGCCGCAAGTCCATGGCCGTCGGCGATCTGGAGTTCGTGCCGTACCGGCAGGATCACCTGGCCGTGGTGGTCGGCGCCGATCACCCGCTGGCCGGGCGCGACAGCATCGCTTTTGCACAGACGCTGGATTACGAGCATCTGGGCTTGTCGGCATTCGCCACGCTCAACACCTTCATGCGCAACAGCGCCGAGGCGGCGGGCAAGGAACTGCGCTTTCGCTCGTATGTGTCGTCGTTCGATGCAGCCTATCGCCTGGTGCAGTTTGGCCTGGGTCTGGCGGTGTTCCCACAGGAAGCGGTGGCGCGCTACGCACAGCTGTTCGACCTGCGGGTGATCCCGCTGACCGATGACTGGGCGCTGGGTGAGTTTGTCATCTGCATGCGCGACCGCCATGCCTTGAGCCTGTCTGCACGCCGGCTGCTCGACCATTTGCTGCTGCGGGCGCCGGCCTGGCAAACCCGGGATTGATCCATCGTGGTTGGCGATGGATCAGCCCGTGAAACACGTCTTTTCCGCCTGTCGTCCTGCTCTTAGTCTGGCCCCACGCTTCAGACAGAGAGACCGTGATGACAACAATAACAATCAACGAAGTCGGCATGCGCGATGGCCTGCAAAGCCTGCACACGGTGATGCCGACTGCCGCCAAGATGCGCTGGATCGACAGTGCCTATGCCGCCGGCGTGCGCCATATGGAAGTCGCTTCATTCGTGCCGGCCCGGCTGCTGCCGCAGATGGCCGACGCCAGGCAGGTGGTGGCCCACGCCCTGACGTACCCCGATCTGCTGGTGACCGTGCTGGCGCCCAATCAGCGGGGGGCGCAGGATGCGCTTGAGTCTGGCGCCCAGCGCATTGTCGCGCCGGTATCGGTCAGTACCGCCCACAGCCTGGCCAACGTGCGCCGCACGCCCCAGGAAATGGTCGAGGAGCTGGGGCGTATGTGCCAGCTGCGCAGCGAGCTGGGGCGTCATGATGTACAGATCATCGCGGGCATGTCGGTGGCCTTTGGCTGCACCCGCCAAGGTGATGTGCCATTGGCCGACCTGTGCGCACTGACCCGTCAGGTTATCGAGGCCGGCTGCGACCTGGTCTCGCTCGGTGACACCACCGGCTACGCCAACCCAGGCCAGGTGGCCACGGTGATCCAGGCCGTGCGCGCCATTGCCGGCGAGCGCCTGCGCGCCGCGCATTTCCACGACACCCGTGGCCTGGCCTTGGCCAACAGCCTGGTGGCGGTGCAGCAGGGCATTCGCGAGCTGGATGCATCGCTCGCCGGCCTTGGCGGTTGTCCGTTCGCACCGGGGGCGTCGGGCAACACGGTGACCGAGGACTTGGTGTTCATGCTGCAGAGCATGGGCTTTGACACCGGCATCGACCTGCCGGCGCTGATCGCATCCCGCCAGCTGCTGCGCGAGGCGCTGCCGGATGAACCGCTTTACGGCGCCGTTGCCCGCGCCGGCCTGCCGCTCAACTACCGAGGGAACGCGTAATGTCCAGACTCCCCTTGGACGGCATTCGTGTCGTCGAGATTTCGCACATGGTCATGGGCCCCACCTGCGGCATGATCCTTGGCGACCTGGGTGCCGAAGTGATCAAGATCGAGCCCACCCGCGGTGACGGTACGCGCCGTCTGCTGGGGGCGGGGGCGGGGTTCTTTCGCACCTTCAACCGCAACAAGCAGTGCATCGCCGTCGACGTCGACACGCCCCAGGGCCATGAGGCGGTGCTGGCGCTGATCGACACCGCCGACGTGTTCATCGAGAACTTCAAGCCTGGGCGCATGCACACGCTGGGCTTGGACTACAGCACGCTGCGCCAGCGCAACCCGCGGCTGATCTACGCCTCGCACAAGGGCTTCCTCAGTGGCCCGTACGACAACCGCCTTGCCCTGGACGAAGTGGTGCAGATGATGGCCGGCCTGGCCTACATGACCGGGCCGGTGGGGCGCCCGTTGCGCGCCGGCAGTTCGGTGAACGACATCATGGGTGGCATGTTCGGCGCCATTGGGGTGCTGGCCGCACTCAACGAGCGCAACACCACCGGTGTCGGTCGAGAAGTGCAGAGCGCGCTGTACGAGAACTGTGTGTTGCTCGCGGCCCAGCACATGCAGCAGTACGTGGTAACCGGCCAGGCGGCGGCGCCGATGCCCAACCGCATCAGCGCCTGGGCCATCTACGACGTGTTCACGTTCGCGGGCGGCGAACAGATGTTCGTTGCCGCCACGGGTGAGGGCCAGTGGCATGCCTTGTGCCAGCTGTTAGGCCAGACGGCGTTGCTCAATGACCCGACATTGGCCAGCAACAATGACCGTGTGTTGCAGCGGCCGCGGTTGTTGGCGCATCTGGCCGAGGTATTCGCCATCCTTGATGCCCGGCAATTGGCCGTGGAACTGGAGGCCAACGGCATTCCCTTCGCGCCGATTCGCCGCCCGGAAGAGTTGTTCGACGACCCCCACCTGACCCAGAGCGGCGGTATGGCGGACCTGTTGCTCGAAGATGGCAGCAGCACGCCGATGCCCTTGCTGCCGCTGTCGCTGGACGGCCAGCGCCTGCAGCCGCGCCGGCCGATCCCGCGGATTGGTGAACACACGCACAAGGTCATGCGCGAACTGGGCTATAGCGAGGAGCACATCGCCGAACTGTGTGCGGCCGGTGTGCTGAAAACCGACGATCAGGCCCAGGGAGTGCACTGAATGGCAATCTATCGATACGACACGTTGATACCGGCCATTCACCCGGAAACCTTCATTGCCGAAGATGCCACGGTGATTGGCGACGTCACCCTGGAGCAGGGGGCAAGTGTGTGGCCCCAGGCGGTGCTGCGCGGTGACAACGAGCCGATCCGTATCGGCCAGCACAGCAATGTCCAGGAAGGCGCGGTGCTGCATGCCGACCCGGGCTTTGCCCTGACCGTGGGCCGCAACGTCACCATCGGCCACCAGGCGATGCTGCACGGTTGCACCATCGGCGATGGCGCGTTGGTCGGGATTCAGGCGGTGGTGCTCAATGGCGCGGTGATCGGCCGCAATTGCCTGGTCGGTGCTGGCGCCATCGTCACCGAAGGCAAGGTGTTCCCCGACAACTCGCTGATCCTCGGAGCGCCGGCCAAGGTGGTGCGTGAACTGAGCCCCGAAGCCATCGCTGGCATGCAGGCCAATGCCGCCGAGTACGTGCGCAAGGGCCAGGCCTTCAAGGACAAGCTCGTGCGTATTGGCTGACACGTTGCAAGCGGTGCCCACAACGGGTGCCGCCGCTCTCCAATAATTACAAGAATGGAGATCCACCATGGTTGCCTTGACCGGCGAAGTGGCGCGCGAGCGCGCCGACAGCCACATCGATGAACTGCTGCTGTACCGCCGCGTGGCCTGGCGCATCATGCCGCTGGCCATCATCTGCTTTCTGTTTTCCTACTTCGACCGCATCAACATCAGCTTTGCCAAGACCCAGATGCAGGCTGAACTGGGCCTGAGCGACGCCGCCTATGGCCTGGCCGCGAGCATGTTCTTCATCGGCTACGTGCTGTTCGAGGTGCCGAGCAGCCTGGGCCTCAAGCGCTACGGGGCGCCGGCGTGGATCTGCCGGATCATGGTGTCCTGGGGCCTGGCCACGGCGGCGCTGGTGTTCGCCTACACCCAGTACACGCTGTATTTCCTGCGCTTTCTGATCGGGGTGATGGAGGCCGGGTTCGGGCCGGCGATCCTGTTCTACCTGGCCTGCTGGTTCCCCAGGAAACACCTGGCGAAGATGAACGGCCTGTGGTTCCTTGCCGTGCCCCTGGCCGGCGCGGTGGGCGGACCGGCGGCGGGGTTCCTGCTGGGGACCATGGATGGCGTGCTGGGCCTGGCCGGCTGGCACTGGCTGTTCCTGATGTCGGGGTTGCCGTGCGTGCTGCTGGGTGGCCTGGTGCTGTGGAAGCTGGACCGCGATATCGAGTCGGCCAGGTGGCTGAGCCGCCAGGAGAAAGACCTGCTGGCAGAGAACCTGGCCCAGGACAGGCGCGTGCAGAAGCCGGTGCTGGGGTCGATCTGGCGGGTGCTGCTGACTCGTGAAGTGGCGATCATGGCGTTCATCTACTACGTGGTGAAAACCGCCTCCTACGGCCTGAATTTCTGGATGCCGCACCTGATCAAGTCGTCCGGCGTGCAGGACATGCTCTGGGTCGGCGTGCTGTCGGCGCTGCCCTATGCTGTGGCCTGCATCGGCATGGTGCTGCTGACCCGGCGCTCCGACCGCACCGGCGAACGCAAGCGTTACCTGGTGTATTGCCTGCTGGCGTCGGCGCTGGGTTACCTGCTGGCGTGCCTGTTCGCCGACTCGTCCTGGGCGATGATGGCGGCGCTGGTGCTGGCCACGGCAGGTACCTTCATCGCCATTCCGATCTTCTGGACCATCCCGCAATCGACCTTCTCTGGCCTGGCCATCGCCACCGGCACCGCGGCGATCAACTCGGTCGGCCAGTTGAGCGGCATCGTCGCGCCGGTGATGGTCGGCAAGATCAATGACCTGACCGCCAGCAGCTACATGGGCATGCTGTCGATTGCCCCGCTGATCCTGATCGCCTGCCTGGTGGTGATGCGCTACGTCAGGAACCCCAAAGCCTGAGTTCCACTGCTTTCTCCAACAAGAACAACAACAAGGCGAAACCATGAACATTTCCCTCTCCCAGCGGGCATCGCTGATGCTCGCGATGCTTGGCTGCGCGTGCCCGGCGGCCCAGGCAGGCTTTGTCGACGATGGCAAGGGCAGCCTGGAGCTGCGCAACTTCTACTTCGACCGCGATTTCCATGGCGATACGGCCAGCCAGTCGCGGCGTGGCGAATGGGCTCAGGGCTTCATGCTCAAGTGGCAATCCGGCTATACCGACGGGGTGGTCGGACTTGGTCTGGACGCGGCCGGCATGTTGGGCATCAAGCTCGATTCCTCGCCCGACCGCAGCGGGACCGGGTTGTTGCCGCGAGGCAGTGACAAGCGTGCGGTGGACGACTACGGCAAGGCGGTTGCCACGTTCAAGGCCAAGCTGTCGCGGACCGAGTTGCAGGTCGGTGGGCTGAGCCCGCAGTTGCCGCTGCTGGCGTCGAACTACAGTCGCCTGTTCCCGCAGTGGTTCAACGGGGCGCAGGTGGTCAGCAAGGACCTGGACAATGTCACGTTCAGCGTGCTGCAGGTAGATGCGACCAAACTGCGCGACTCCACTGACTTCGAAGACCTGACGGCGATGGCGCAACAGGGCGCTTATTCAGCGACGGTGAGCAGTGACCGGCTGTATTACGCCGGGGTCGATTACCAACCCGTGAAGAACTTGACCGTCAGCCTGCACACCAGCGAACTCGAAGACCTCTTCCGCCGTGATTTCGCCGGTTTCAAGTACCGCGTCGCCCTGGTGGCGGGGGAGGCGTTCACCGAGTGGCGCTGGTTCAACGCCAGGGAACAGGGCAGGGCGTTGCTGGGGGCGGTCGACAACCGCACCTTGAGCACAAACTTTGGTTACAGCCTGCATGGCCATACTTTCAGCGGCGGCTACCAGAAGGTCAGCGGTGACACCGCATACGCCTATGTGGGCGGCACCGATACCTACCTGTTCAGCGAACAGCAGATCAGCACGTTCGCACTGGCCAACGAGCGTGCGTGGATGCTGCGTTATGACTACAACTTTGCCGCCTTGGGCATCCCGGGGCTGACGTTCAATGTGCGCTATGTGAAGGGGGACCAGGTAGACCCGCAGCGGATCGCCACGGTCAAGGGCAGGGCCCTCGAGGCACGGGGTGGTGAGGGCGAAGAGTGGGAGCGCACCACGGACATCACCTATGTGGTGCAGTTGGGGCCATTCAGGAACGTGTCGCTGCGCTGGCGCAATGCGAGCATGCGATCCAATTTTGCCGATGCGGCGGATGAGAACCGGGTGATCGTTGGGTACTCCTTCGAATTCTGATGAGTCTGGCGCGTTCGGGGTAGGAGCGGCCTTGCCGGGGCGTTCCTACGGGGGGAGTGTCAAGGCGCAGGCTGTCGCAGG
This sequence comes from Pseudomonas sp. NBRC 111123, assembly GCF_001320205.1. Lineage (NCBI taxonomy): Bacteria > Pseudomonadati > Pseudomonadota > Gammaproteobacteria > Pseudomonadales > Pseudomonadaceae > Pseudomonas > Pseudomonas sp. NBRC 111123. The sequence goes on along the minus strand of NZ_BCAZ01000036.1, from coordinate 9,431 downwards.
CTCTGAAACCGGTTTCAAAAGATTTCCAAACCCGCTAGATTACGCGGCTTTTCCGGCCCGGCCGGACACCAGATGGCGCAATCCAAGGCCGCCCAATGCTGATGAGGACGCGAAATGCCTGAGCATGCCCCCGACAACCCGCGCCGGGACTTCCTGCGCAAAACCTTGACCCTGATCCCGGTGGTCACCGTGGCCAGTACCGGCCTTGGTGCCAGCCAGTTGCTGGCCGAGCCGGTGCGCGAGCCCAAGGTGCCGGCCACACCTCCGGCCGGCAACTATCAGCCAACCTTCTTCACCGCTGAAGAGTGGGCGTTCCTGCAAGCGGCCGTGTCACGCATCATCCCCGCCGACGAGCTCGGCCCCGGTGCGTTGGAGGCTGGCGCCGCCGAGTTCATCGACCGCCAGATGAACACCCCTTACGCCACCGGCGCCCAGTGGTACATGCAGGGCCCGTTCAAGGCCGATGCCGCACCAGAGCTCGGCTACCAGTTGCAACTCAGCCCGCAACAGATCTACCGCTTAGGGATAGCTGCCACGGAGGCCTGGTGCAAGAACGCCAGCGGTAAAACGTTTGCCGAGCAAGATAGCGCTACCCGAGACAAGATCCTCGGCAAGATCGAAGCCGGTGAGATCGTTTTCGAGCAGTTACCGGCCAAGGTGTTTTTCAGCCTGCTGGTGCAGAACACCCGCGAGGGCTTTTTCTGCGACCCGATGCACGGCGGCAACAAAGGCATGGTCGGTTGGACGCAGATCGGCTTCCCGGGTGCCCGGGCAGATTTCATGGACTGGGTCGAGCGCAACGCGCCTTACCCGTTCCCGGCAGTATCGATTCGTGGCGAGAGGGCGTAAGGCATGGCCAATGCAATGAAAAAGGCTGACGTGGTCATCGTCGGCTTCGGCTGGGCCGGTGCGATCATGGCCAAGGAACTCACCGAAGCCGGGCTGCAGGTGGTGGCGCTGGAGCGCGGGCCGATGCAGGACACCTATCCGGACGGCAGCTACCCGCAGGTGATCGACGAGCTGACCTACAGCGTGCGCAAAAAGCTGTTTGTCGATGTGTCCAAAGAAACCGTCACCATCCGCCACAGCGTCAACGATGTTGCGTTGCCCAACCGCCAGCTCGGCGCCTTCCTGCCGGGCAAGGGCGTCGGCGGCGCGGGCCTGCACTGGTCGGGCGTGCACTTTCGGGTCGACCCGATAGAGCTGCGCATGCGCAGCCACTACGAGGAACGCTACGGCAAGCGCTTTATCCCCGAAGACATGACCATTCAGGACTTCGGCGTCAGCTACGAGGAACTCGAGCCGCATTTCGACTTTGCCGAGAAGGTCTTCGGCACCTCGGGCCAGGCCTGGACCGTCAACGGCAAACGGGTTGGCGAAGGCAAGGGCGGCAACCCCTACGCGCCTGACCGCTCAAGCCCGTTCCCGCTGGAGTCGCAGAAGAACGTGGTGTCGGCCAAGCTGTTCGAAAAGGCTGCGGCCAGCCTCGGCTACAAGCCTTACAACCTGCCGTCGGCCAACACCTCCGGGCCGTACACCAACCCATACGGCGCGCAGATGGGCCCGTGCAACTTCTGCGGTTTCTGCAGCGGCTATGTCTGCTACATGTACTCCAAGGCCTCGCCGAACGTGAACATCCTGCCGGCACTGCGCCAGGTGCCGAACTTCGAGCTGCGCGCCAACGCCCACGTGCTGCGGGTGAACCTTGACCACAGCAAGCGCAAGGCCACCGGCGTGACCTACATCGACGCCCAGGGCCGCGAGGTGGAGCAGCCGGCGGACATCGTCATCCTCGCTGCCTTCCAGTTCAACAACGTGCGCCTGATGTTGCTTTCCGGCATCGGCAAGCCTTACGACCCAATCAAGAACGAAGGCGTGGTCGGGCGCAACTTCGCCTACCAGAACATGGGCACGGTCAAGGCGTTCTTCGACAAGGACACCTACACCAACAACTTCATCGGGGCCGGCGGCAACGGCGTGGCCATCGACGACTTCAACGCCGACAACTTCGACCATGGGCCCCATGGCTTCGTCGGGGGTTCGCCGATGTGGGTCAACCAGGCCGGCAGCCGGCCGATCGCCGGTGTCGCCAACCCGCCGGGCACCCCGGCCTGGGGCAGCGCCTGGAAGAAGGCCACCGCCGACTACTACACCCACCAGGTGTCGATGGACGCCCACGGCGCGCACCAGTCGTACCGCGGCAACTACCTCGACCTCGACCCGACCTACCGCGATGCCTACGGCCAGCCGCTGCTACGCATGACCTTCGACTGGCAGGAGAACGACATCAAGATGAACCAGTTCATGGTCGACAAGTTGAGCAAGATCGCCCAGGCGATGAACCCCAAGTCCATCGCCATTCTCGGCAAGAAGGTCAAGGAGCACTTCAACACCGCCAGCTACCAGACCACCCACCTCAACGGTGGCGCGATCATGGGCAACGACCCTACAACCTCCGCCCTGAACCGCTACCTGCAGAGCTGGGACGTGCACAACGTGTTCGTCCCCGGTGCTTCGGCGTTCCCCCAGGGCCTGGGCTACAACCCCACTGGCCTGGTCGCCGCGCTGACCTACTGGTCAGCCCGGGCGATCCGCGAGCAGTACCTGAAAAACCCCGGCCCGCTGGTTCAGGCTTGAGGAGCGATGAACATGAAGAACCTGTTGATCGCAACCCTGCTGCTGGGCGCCACCGCAGCCGCCCAGGCAGACGACGCCCTGGTAAAGAAAGGCGAGTACCTGGCCCGTGCGGGTGACTGCGTGGCCTGCCATACCGCCAAGGGCGGCAAGCCCTTTGCCGGTGGGCTGCCGATGCAGACCCCGATCGGCACGGTGTACTCCACCAACATCACCCCGCACGCCAGCGGCATCGGCCAGTACAGCTTCGCCGACTTCGACCAGGCCGTGCGCAAAGGCATTGCCAGGGACGGCAGCACCTTGTACCCGGCCATGCCGTACCCGTCCTATGCACGGGTCAGCGACGACGACATGCAGGCGCTGTATGCGTACTTCATGCAAGGTGTCGAGCCGGTCGCGCAGCCCAACAAGCCCAGCGATATCCCCTGGCCATTGAGCATGCGCTGGCCGCTGTCGATCTGGCGCGGGCTGTTCGCCCCAGAGGTGCAAGCCTGGCAGGCGCCAGCCGGTGCAGACCCGGTGGTCAGCCGCGGCGCCTACCTGGTCGAAGGCCTGGGGCACTGTGGCGCCTGCCACACCCCGCGCGCCCTGACCATGCAGGAAAAGGCTCTGAGCCCGGCAGATGGTGAGCAGTTCCTGGCTGGCAGTGCGCCGCTGGAAGGCTGGATCGCCAAGAACCTGCGTGGCGACTACAAGGACGGCCTGGGCAGCTGGAGCGAGGCACAGCTGGTGCAGTTCCTCAAGACCGGGCGCAGTGACCGCAGTGCGGTGTTCGGCGGCATGAGCGATGTGGTGGAACACAGCCTGCAGCACATGAGCGACGCCGACCTGACCGCCATCGCCCGTTACCTGAAGACCCTGCCGCCGAGCGATCCGAACGACAAGCCGCATGCCTACGACAAGCAGGTAGCCGATGCCTTGTGGCAGGGCGACGACAGCAAGCCGGGGGCGTCGGTGTACATCGACAACTGCGCGGCCTGCCACCGCACCGATGGCCATGGCTACACCCGGGTGTTCCCGGCGCTGGCGGGCAACCCGGTGGTGCAGACGGCGGATGCCACCTCGCTGATCCATGTGGTGCTGGCGGGCGGCACGGTGCCGGCGACCCATGCGGCACCGTCGAACTTCACCATGCCGGCGTTCGGCTGGCGCTTGAGCGATCAGGAAGTGGCGGATGTGGTCAATTTCATTCGCACCAGCTGGGGTAACCAGGGCAGTGCGGTCAGCGCCAGTGACGTGAAAACACACCGGTAACTGCAACCCCGGTTCCTGTAGGAGCGGCCTTGTGTCGCGAAAGGGCCGCGAAGCGGCCCCGACCATACTTGCTTTATCGCCGATATCCTGGGGCTGCTTCGCAACCCTATCGCGACACAAGGCCGCTCCTACAGTTGACGAGCGCAGAGACTTCTGCTGTATTGAAACCGGTTTCATTCGCCGTTACCCGACAACAATCACAAGGGACTCGCAATGACCGATTCACCCCCCTATGCCCGCGAGCGGGTGACCATCAGCGAAGTGGCGCGTGTTGCCGGTGTGTCAAAGGCCACGGTCTCGCGTTACATCGGTGGCGATCGCCAGCTGCTGGCTGAAGCCACCGCCAAACGCCTGGAAGAGGTCATCGAGCGCCTGGGCTACCGGCCCAACCAGATGGCCCGCGGCCTCAAGCGTGGCCAGACGCGCTTGATCGGCATGCTCGTGGCCGACATTCTCAACCCCTATTCAGTGGCCGTGATGCATGGCGTGGAAACCGCCTGCCGCCAGCACGGCTACAGCCTGGTGGTATGCAACACCAACCGTGACGACGAACAGGAGCGCCACCACCTGACGGCCCTGCAGTCCTACAACGTCGAAGGGCTGATCGTGAACACCCTCGGCCGCCACCCCGGCGAACTGCTCAACCTGCAGCGCGACATCCCCATGGTGCTGGTCGACCGGCAACTGCCAGAGCTCAAGGTCGACCTGGTGGGCCTGGACAACGCCGATGCCATCGAGCAGGCCCTGGACCACCTGCAGGCGCGGGGCTACCGCGACATCCTTGCGGTCACTGAACCGCTGGATGGCACCAGTTCGCGGCTGGAGCGGGTGCAGGCCTTTACCGCATCGATCAGCAACCGCAACGGCATGCGCCAGCAATTGCTGGAAGTCGACGCCGGTTTGCAGGCCAAGCTGGGTGCCTTCCTTGCCAGCAAGGGCCACGGCCCGCAGGCGATCTTCACCTTCAACGGCGTGGCCACCCTGGCGGTTACCCGTGTGTTGCACGATTCGGGCTGCAGGCTGTTCAGCGACGTGGGCCTGATCGCCCTCGACGAACTGGACTGGTACCCCTTGGTCGGCAGCGGTATCACCGCACTGGCCCAGCCCACCGAGCGCATTGGCGTGGCGGCTTTCGAGTGCCTGCTCGAACGCCTGCGCGGCAGCAACGACGTGCCTCGACGCATCGATTTCAAAGCAACATTGATCACCCGAGGTTCTACCCAAGCTCACCCATGACGAGCGGGCTGCAGCGCTGCCCGCATTGCTGCAATCAAAAATGAAACCGGTTTCATAAGGACAACAACAATGCACGCGAATCCCGTTTCCATCAGCCTCTCCAGCTACGGCGCCAGCCTTGTGCGGCAGCGTGGCCAGTTGAGTTTTGTCGAACTGCTGGCGGCTGCCGGCGCCAGCCGGATCGAACTGCGCGAAGAGTTGTTCGACGAAGCGCCGGACACTGCCGCGCTCTGGGCAGCGATCGCCGCGTCGGGGCTGGAATGTCTGTATTCCTCGCCGCTCGAACTGTGGACGGCACAAGGCCAGCCGCACCCACGCCTGCCCGCAAAGCTGGCTCTGGCCCGGGCATTGGGCGCCGTGGCGCTGAAGGTTTCACTTGGGTATTACCATGAGCAATGCGATGTGGGGGCCTTGCAGGCGCTGCTGCACGAGGGTGACCCTGTGTTGCTGGTGGAGAATGACCAGACCGCACAAGGCGGGCGCATCGAACCGCTGCTGCGTTTCTTCCAGCATGCGCAGGGCTGGTCCCTGCCGCTGGGCATGACCTTCGATATCGGCAACTGGCAGTGGCAGGGTGAGTCCGCGTTGCAGGCCGCTCGCCAGCTTGGCCGCTGGGTGCGCTACGTGCACTGCAAGGCCGTGCAGCAAAGCGCAGATGGCCGCCTGCACGCGGTGCCGCCGAAGGCTGCCGACCTGCTGGCCTGGGAGGCGCTGTTCGATGAATTCAGCCCGGGCCTGGTGCGTGCGGTCGAATACCCGCTGGTCAGCGATGACCTGCTGGCGCTGACCCGCGCCCAGGTGCACAACCTGGCCAGGCTGGGCTTGGGCCTGGGCGAGGAGGTGAGCCATGCCTGAACATGACGTGCTGTGCTTTGGTGAAACCATGGCCATGTTCGTCGCCGAACAGGCGGGTGACCTTGCCAGCGTCGGCGCCTTCACCAAGCGCATTGCCGGTGCCGACAGCAACGTTGCCATCGGCTTGGCCCGGCTGGGCTTTGCTGTGCGTTGGCTGAGCCGGGTGGGCGATGATTCGCTGGGGCGTTTCGTGCTCGCCAGCCTGCGCCAGGAAGGCTTGGACTGCAGCCGCGTCGAGGTCGATGGCAGCCGGCCGACCGGCTTCCAGTTGAAGGGCCGCTGCGACGACGGCAGCGACCCGGCCGTGGAGTATTTCCGCGCCGATTCCGCCGCCAGCCGCCTGTCCACCGCGCTGCTCGACCCGGCGTTGCTGCAGGCCCGCCACCTGCATGCCACGGGCATTCCGCCAGCTCTGTCGACCAGCTGCCGGGCTCTGTCCCATGCGCTGATCGACGGCATGCGTGCGGCCGGGCACAGTATTTCCTTCGACCCCAACCTGCGCCCGTCGCTGTGGCCCGACCGCGAGACCATGATCCGCGAAATCAACGCCCTGGCCGTGAAAGCCCATTGGGTGCTGCCTGGCTTGGAAGAGGGCCGTTTGCTCACCGGCCAGCACACGCCCGCCGACATCGCTGCGTTCTACCTCGACCAGGGCGTGGAGAAGGTAGTGATCAAGCTCGGTGATGCGGGGGCTTACTACCGCACCCGCCATGACTGCGGGCAGGTCGCGCCGGTAGCGGTGGCCAATGTAGTGGACACGGTGGGCGCCGGCGATGCCTTCGCCGTCGGTGTGGTCAGTGCGCTGCTCGATGGCCGCCCATTGGCCGACGCGGTGGCGCGCGGCAACTGGTGCGGCAGCCGCGCCGTGCAATCACGTGGCGACATGGAAGGCCTGCCACACCGCCATGAGCTGCAAGCGCACGAACTGCGCAGAAGTGCCTGAACCGCTGAACGCCGGCTTGCCGGCCCTGTTGCGACAAAAACAACAAGCTCAGGAGAACGTTTCATGCAACCGACTCGCCTCGCACCACGCCGTTGGTGGTACATCATCCCGATCGTCTTCATCACTTACAGCCTGGCCTACCTGGACCGCGCCAACTATGGCTTTGCGGCTGCCTCGGGCATGGCCGACGACCTGAAGATCACGCCCATGCTGTCCTCGCTGCTGGGGGCGCTGTTCTTCCTTGGCTATTTCTTCTTCCAGGTACCCGGCGCGATCTACGCGCAAAAACGCAGCGTGAAGAAACTGATCTTCGTCAGCCTGATCCTCTGGGGCGGCCTGGCGACCCTGACCGGGATGATCAGCAACGTCTACCTGCTGATCGGCATCCGCTTCCTGCTCGGCGTGGTGGAAGCTGCGGTGATGCCGGCCATGCTGGTGTACCTGTGCCACTGGTTCACCCGCGCCGAGCGCTCACGTGCCAACACCTTCCTGATGCTCGGCAACCCGGTGACCATCCTGTGGATGTCGGTGGTATCGGGCTACCTGATCAAGCACTTCGACTGGCGCTGGATGTTCATCATCGAGGGCCTGCCGGCGGTGCTCTGGGCCTTCATCTGGTGGCGCCTGGTGGATGATCGGCCCGCCCAGGTGAAGTGGTTGAGCGAACCGGAAAAGGCCAGCCTGCAGCAGGCACTGGACGCCGAGCAGCAGGGCATCAAACCCGTGAAGAACTACCGCGAGGCGTTTCGTTCACCCCAGGTGATCGTGCTGTCGCTGCAGTACTTCTGCTGGAGTATCGGGGTGTATGGTTTTGTGCTGTGGCTGCCGTCGATTCTCAAGCAGGCGGCCAATGTCGATATCGTCGCGGCCGGCTGGCTGGCCTCGGTGCCGTACATGGCGGCGGTGCTGGGCATGATCGGTGTGTCCTGGGCGTCAGACCGGCTGCAGAAGCGCAAGCGTTTCGTCTGGCCACCGTTGTTGATCGCTGCCGTGGCGTTCTATGGGTCTTACGCACTGGGTACAGAGCATTTCTGGCTGTCCTACGCGCTGCTGGTGGTTGCAGGTGCGTGCATGTATGCGCCCTATGGGCCGTTTTTTGCCATCGTGCCGGAGATCCTGCCGAGCAACGTCGCCGGTGGAGCCATGGCGCTGATCAACAGCATGGGCGCGCTGGGTTCGTTCGGTGGCTCGTGGCTGGTGGGCTACCTCAATGGCGCCACTGGCGGCCCTGGCGCCTCTTACCTGTTCATGTCGGGTGCGCTGCTGACCGCCGTCGCGCTCACCGCCGTATTGAACACTTCACACACCTCCGGCCGGGCCAAGCGCGGCGGCCCACGGCTGGCCATGAGCCAATAGGAAACAGCCATGAAGAAACGCATCGTCTTGTACAAACGCCTGTCCGACGCTTTGCTGGCAAAGCTGCAGGGACAGGTGGACGTGACCTGGGTGGACACCAGTGCCGCCGACGGCCTGGCGCGCCTGCGCGATGCCTTACCGGGGGCGCATGGCCTGTTGGGCGCCAGTTTGCGCCTGGACAGCGAGCTGCTTGACCTGGCGCCGCAGCTGGAAGTGATTTCCAGTGTGTCGGTAGGGGTCGACAATTACGACATCGCCGACCTGACACGCCGCGGGGTGCAGCTGACCAACACCCCTGACGTGCTCACCGAGACCACCGCCGATACCGGCTTTGCGCTGATCCTGGCCACCGCGCGGCGGGTGGTCGAACTGGCCGGCTGGGTACGCGAGGGGAAGTGGCAGGCGAGCCTTGGGCCGGCGCACTTCGGTACCGATGTGCATGGCAAGACCCTGGGTATCGTCGGCATGGGGCGCATTGGTGAAGCATTGGCGCGACGCGGCGCTGCCGGCTTCGGCATGCGCGTGCTGTACCACAGCTCGCGGGCCAGGCCCGAAGTGGACGCGCGTTACGCGGCACGTTACTGCAGCTTGGATACGCTGCTGGCCGAGGCGGATTACTTGTGCCTGACGGTGCCGCTCAGTGCCAGCACCGAGGGTCTGATCGGCGCGCGCGAGCTGGCGCTGATGAAACCCGAGGCGATCCTGGTGAACATTGCCCGTGGGCGGGTGGTGGATGAGGCTGCGTTGTTCGAGGCGCTGCAGCAAAAGCGGATTCGCGGGGCAGGGCTGGATGTGTTCGTGCAGGAGCCACTGGCTGCCGATTCGCCGTTGTTGCAGCTCGACAATGTGGTGGCAACGCCGCACATCGGCTCTGCGACCCATGAAACGCGGGAGGCCATGGCGCGGTGTGCGGTGGACAATCTGCTAAGCGCGTTGGCGGGCCAGCGCCCGCCGAATTTGGTCAATGGCAGGTGATCCAGCGTGGTCAACGCTTTTCTGTAGGAGCGGGTTTACCCGCGAACACCGGCGAAGCCGGTGCCATGCACCGAGTCGCCTTTTTCGCGGGTAAACCCGCTCCCACAGGGGGGCGCGTCAAACTTTGCAGTAATGGCTTACTTGAAATCCCACCGCATCTGGGTAGCGATACTCACCC
>NZ_BCAZ01000035.1:0-61456 GCF_001320205.1 Pseudomonas sp. NBRC 111123 | reverse complement strand
GCGCCGCGCGGGCGGCGCTAGGTCTCACAGGCGCTGAACATGCCGAGGCGAGCCAACCGGGCTCACCCATTCTCCTGCGGTAAATCGAATGATCCCGTCGCAACTTCACCCGTGCGCACATAGCGGGCGATGATCACGCCCTTGGGCGTCACCTGGGAATGTTTCAGGTGGAAGGCCCCAGGCGCAGCATCGTCGCCGAACAGGCGCTTGCCATGGCCTAGTAACACAGGGTGAATGAGCAACTGGAGCTCATCGACAAGGCCGGCAGCCAACAGTTGTTGCACCAGGTCGGCACTGCCTTGGGTCAGCAGGTCGGCGCCGTTCTGCTGCTTGAGGGCACGTACCGCCGCGACGATATCCGCGCCCAGTGCATGGCTGTTATGCCATTCGAGGCTGTCGGGGTCATGGGTGGCAACGTGCTTGGCCACGCTGTTGAACAGATTGGCGATGGAAAATTCCTCGGTGTCGTCCTTCACCTTCGGCCAGTAGCCAGCAAAGATGTCGTAGGTGCGCCGACCCAGCAGCAGTTCGAAAGGCTGGCTGAACAGTGCCTGCATGGCCTGGCCGAACACTTCCTCGGCATGGGGCACGAGCCAGCCGCCAAAGGCGAAACCGCCGCTGGTGTCTTCCTGAGGGCCGCCGGGGGCCTGCATGACGCCGTCGAGGCTGACGAAGGCGGCTACGATGAGTTTGCGCATGGGTGCTCTCCTGAAGGCAGGCCGGGGTTGATGATTCATCTATGGTCGAACGGCGCACGGCGATTTCGACAGGGCATGCAGTCCCGTTTTTGGCACAAGTACGGTCACCTGCCTGGGTTACCATCCACGCTGTGAACCCTTTCTCCACAGGAGTGCCGCCCGTGACCGAGTACACCGCGTTCAAGGTCGAACTGACCGACAACATCGCCCATGTGCAGATCAACCGCCCGGAAAAGATCAACGCGATGAACGCGGCCTTCTGGGAGGAGATCGTCGATATCTTCCAGTGGATCGACGATACCGATGCCGTGCGTGCGGTGGTGATAAGCGGCGCTGGCAAGCACTTTTCCGCCGGTATAGACCTGATGATGCTGGCGTCGCTGGCCGGGCAGATGGGCAAGGATGTCGGCCGCAATGCACGCTTGCTACGCAAGACCATCCAGCGCCTGCAGGCTTCCTTCAATGCCGTGGACAATTGCCGCAAGCCGGTGCTGGCGGCGGTGCAGGGTTACTGCATCGGCGGTGCCATCGACCTGATCTCCGCCTGCGACATGCGCTACTGCAGCCGCGATGCGCAGTTCTCGATCAAGGAAATCGACATGGGCATGGCAGCCGATGTCGGCACCTTGCAACGTTTGCCACGTATCATCGGCGACGGCATCATGCGTGAGCTGGCCTTCACCGGGCGCAATGTGGAAGCCGACGAGGCGCTGCGCATCGGCCTGGTCAACCGGGTCTATGATGATCAGGCCGCGCTGCTCGACGGGGTCTTTGCCATTGCCCGCGAGATTGCCGCAAAATCGCCGATCGCCGTGGCCGGCACCAAGGAAATGCTCAGCTACATGCGTGACCATCGCATCGACGATGGCCTGGATTACATCGCCACCTGGAATGCCGCGATGCTGCAGTCCGAAGACCTGCGCGTGGCCGTGGCGGCGCACATGAGCAAACAGAAACCGTCGTTCGCCGACTGACCCGGTCGGGGGGCGCGCAGTAAAGGAACCCCCGACATGTCAGCTCGCTGGACAACCGCAGTACTCGACCCACAGATCACCGGGGGGCTGGCAGTGGCCCGCAGCCCGGAAGGGTTCCTGGTGGACGCCAACGGCGCGCTGTTCCCCCGCGACTGGCTCAAGCGCCAGGACCTGGACGTGTTGTGTGAACACGGCATCGGTCACTTCGACGGCAAGCCCGTCTTCCTGCTTGAGCTGCGCAACGCAGCCGAGCTGCCGGGCTGCAGCTGGCGTGGTCTGCGCACGTTCATGCTGGAAGGCGACTTCGACACCTACAAAGTCCTTGGCTATGCCGCGCAGATCGGCACCTGGGCCCGCGAGCATCGCTTCTGCGGCAGCTGCGGCCAGGCGATGACGCAGATCCACTGGGAACGGGCGATGTACTGCCAGCCCTGCGGCCTGCGCAGCTATCCGCGCATTTCGCCGAGCATGATCGTGCTGGTGACCCGTGGCGACGAGATTCTGCTGGCCCGTTCGCCGCGCTTCGTCACGGGTGTGTACAGCACCCTGGCGGGCTTTGCCGAGCCGGGCGAGTCCGCCGAGGACTGCCTGGTGCGCGAGGTGCGTGAAGAGGTGGCGGTGGAGGTAAAGAACATCCAGTACGTCGGCAGCCAGTGCTGGCCGTTCCCGCACTCGATGATGCTGGGCTTCCATGCCGAATACGCGGGGGGCGAGATCGTCATGCAGCCCGACGAAATCGAAGATGCCAAATGGTTCAGCGTGCACGACCTGCCGCCGCTGCCGGCCGGGCGGTCCATCGCCCGGTACTTGATTGATCTTTATGTCGCCAGGCGTTTATGCCTGCCCGAACCAGTGCTGCCACGCTAAACGAACAGTCAATGCCAGCACCACGGTGATGAACACCGGGCGGATGAACTTGCTGCCGCCACTGATCGCCGTGCGTGCGCCGAAGAACGCGCCGACCATCACCGACAGGCCCATGCACAGGCCGACGATGTAATCCACCTGCCCGGAAATAATGAACACCGTCAGCGCCGCGATGTTGCTGACGAAGTTCATGCTGCGCGCCACGCCGCTGGCGCGGACCAGGTCGATGGGGTACAGCAGCAGCGTGCTCACGGTCCAGAATGCACCGGTGCCGGGACCTGCCACGCCGTCGTAGAAGCCCAGGGTGAAGCCTTGGGGGAACTGCCATTTCTTCTTGATTGGCGCATCGGCATCCAGCGGCGCCTTGGGCGTGCCGCCAAACAGCAGGTAGATACCACAGGCGAAGACGATCACCGGCAGCATCTTGTTCAGCCACTCGGCCGGCATGTAGTGAGCTACCACCGCACCAATCGAGGCGCCGACCAGCGTGGCGAACAGGGCCGGGCGCCATTGCGCCGGGTGGAACAGCTTGCGCTTGTAGTAGGTGAAGCCGGCGGTGGCCGAGCCGAAAGTCGAGCTGAGCTTGTTGGTGCCCAGCACCAGGTGCGGTGGCATGCCGGCGGTGAGCAGCGCCGGGGTGGTCAGCAGGCCGCCGCCACCAGCGATGGCATCGATGAAACCGGCGACGAAGGCGACCAGGGCGAGGATCAGCAGGGTGAGCGGTTCTACGGTGAGTTCGAAGGGCATGGGTGTCTGGCAGGCAGAGGGTAGGGCGTGCGGCAAATGGCCGCGCTGGAAGGGGACATGGTAAGCGTGGGCGCAAACGGTTGCCAGTGCCGCTCTCTTCGCGGGCTTGCCCGCGAAGAGAGCGGCACAATTACATCAACTCTGGATGAACGCCAGCAGGTCCGCGTTGATCACATCGGCATGGGTGGTCGGCATGCCATGTGGGTAGCCCTTGTAGGTCTTCAGTGTGCCATTGGGCAGCAACTTGGCTGACAACGGCCCGGAGTTTTCATAAGGCACGATCTGGTCGTCGTCGCCATGCATTACCAGCACCGGCTGCTTGATGCCCTTGAGGTCCTCGGTGAAGTCGGTCTGCGAGAACGCCACGATGCCGTCGTAATGCGCCTTGGCGCTGCCGATCATGCCCTGGCGCCACCAATTGCCGATGATGCCTTCCGAGGCTTGCACGCCCGGCCTGTTGTAGCCATAGAACGGCCCGCTCGGCACGTCGCGATAGAACTGCGCACGGTTGCTGGCGACCTGGGCCTGAAAGTCGTCGAACACCGACTTCGGCAGGCCGCCGGGGTTGGCGGGCGTTTGCACCATCAGCGGTGGCACGGCGGCGATCAGCACGGCCTTGGCCACCGGGTCACCGGGATGGCGCGTCATGTAGCGGACCACTTCGCCGCCACCGGTGGAGTGGCCGACATGTACTGCGCCCTGGGTGCCGAGGTGTTCGACGACGGCCGCCACATCGTCGGCATAGTGGTCCATGTCGTGGCCATCCGGCACCTGGCTGGAGCGCCCGTGGCCACGGCGGTCATGGGCAACCACGCGAAAGCCTTTGCCCAGGAAGAACAGCATCTGCGCGTCCCAGTCGTCAGCACTGAGCGGCCAGCCGTGGTGGAAGTGGATGACCGGCGCATCGCGCGGGCCCCAGTCCTTGTAGAAGATCTGAACGCCATCCTTCGTGGTTACGTAGCTCATGGTCGTGCCTCCTCAGTGCAGGAACCGAAGTGAGCTATTGAGAATAGGAGGGATTTCGTTCGGCAGTCGGATGGGTTGTGGCGGTACTGGCCTGTTCGCGTCGGTTCCACGCCTCGACAAGCCCGCTTCCACAGGTGCTTGCTGCCTTTGCACCTGTGGCGCGGGCTTGTCGAGGCGTCGAACCGCCGCGAACAATCCAACACCTATGTCACATGAACCAGCGGTATTCCCGCGCACTGACCTCCTGCATGAACGCCAGATGGTCCTGGCGCTTGTTCTCGCAATACACCCTCACGAACTCTTCCCCCAGCCCCTCGTTCACCGCCGGGTGGCTGCGCATGGCCGCGACCGCGCCGAGCATGTCCTTGGGGAAATCGATGCCGCTACTGCGATCTTCGTTCAGCGGCGCAATCGGCTCCTGCCCGGCATCCAGCCCATGCTCCATGCCACACAGGATCGCCGCCAGCACCAGGTACGGGTTGGCATCTGCCCCGGCCAGCCGATGCTCGATACGCAGGTTGCGCGCATCCGACTCGGGAATGCGAATGCACGCATCACGGTCTTCAACCCCCCAGCTTGCACGGCTGGCGGCGTTGACCATGGCGCCATAACGGCGGAACGCATTGTGGTTGGCCGCAAAAATCGGCATGCAGTGTGGCAGCAGCGCCAGGCAGCCGGCCACGGCATGGCGCAGCGGGCGTTGCTGGTCGGCGGCCAACAGGTTGTTGCCGGCCTGGTCGTACAGGCTCACATGCACATGCATGCCGCTGCCCGGTGCCTGCAGGTAGGGCTTGCTCATGAACGAGGCGCGCAGCCCGTGCTTGAGCGCGACACCCCGGGTGCTGCGGCAGAACAGGGCGGCCCAGTCGGCGGCTTGCAAGCCATCGTCGCAATGGCCGAAGTTGATCTCGAACTGGCCAGGGCCCAGCTCGGCCGTGATGACGTTAGCATCCACCCCTTGCGCATTGGCGGTTTTTACCATGTCGTGGAGCACATCGCTGAACCGCGACAGCCGTTCGATGTGCATGTTGGGCTGGTCGTCCGGGTCATCGCTGAGCGGGTCGCGGGGGAACTGCGGCAGGCCTTGCTTGAGCGCCCGGTCGAACAGGTAGAACTCCAGCTCGAATGCCACCACCGGGCGAATGCCGCGCCGCTCGAGGCGCTGCAGCACACGGGCGAGCACCTCGCGGGGTTCGAATTCGATCGGCGCGGCGGTGCCGTCGGAGCTGATCAGCATCTGCCCCAGCGGCTCGCGCTCCCAGCTCACCGGCTTGAGCGTGCCTGGGATCAGGCGGCGGATGGCATCCGGGTCACCGTCGTTGAAGCAATAGTCGCCAATCGGGAACAGTCCACCTTGTACGCCCAATAGTACGCAGTTCTGCGGGAGTTTCAGCGGGCTGCCGGCGGCGATTTTTTCCAGCATGTCGATGGGGTAGCGCTTGCCGTAGAAGTGCCCGGGGATGTCCAGGCTGAGCAGGTCGACATGGCTGACCTCGGGGTAGCGGGCACGGAACGCGCGAACTTCACTGAGCAAATCGGGAAAGCCTGTTGTCAGGGTCATGCTGTGCTCTCATCGGAAAACCCAGAGGACGCGGGTCGTCTGGTTGGTCAGGTTGGCGTAGCGAAAGTGGCGGTTCGGCGGCAGCTGAAAGCTGTCGTTGGGCGCGAGGGTCACGGCTTGTTCATCATCAGCGAGCCAGAGGGTCAGTTCACCTTCCAGCACGAAACCGCCTTGCTCGGAACTGTCGTCCAGGTGCCCCTCGCCACTGCTGGCGCCGGGCGCCAGGTGGCTTTCGAGCATGGCGAAACGGCCATTGAGCGTTGGCGACACCAGTACGTCGCTGATGCCCCCGGCGTAGTAGATCGTGCGCCGCTCGCCGGGGCGGGTGACCCAGTCCAGCGCAGGTGGCTGGCTGGCCTGGTAGAAGTAGGTGGTCGGCACCTGCAAGGCTTCGCTGATGGCCGTGAGGTCAGCCACGGTCGGTTGCGACAGGCCGCGCTCGACCTGGGACAGAAAGCCCAGCGAGCGCCTGACCTTGCCCGCCAGCTCATCGAGGGTCAGCCCGCGGTGCTTGCGCAGGTCGCGGATCAACAGGGCCAGGCCCTGGGCGTCTTCAGACATGGTCGCGCATCCTGTACCAGGCCTTGGCCGCCGCCTCCAGCGGTGCGGCCAGCAAGTCACCGCCCGGGAAACGGCCGTTGTCGATGCCCTGGTACAAGGCCAGCAGGTCGTCGTCGCCGAGGATTGCATCGCTCACCGCCCGCGCAGCGGCCAGGGTCGGTAGCACACCGTGGCCGGAGAAACCTTGCAGCCAGTAGCGCTGGCCCGCGCGGCCGACGTCCGGGGTGCGCTGGATGCTGCAGTCGATATGGCCGCCCCAGGCATAGTCGATGGCCACCCCGGCCAGTTGCGGGAACACCCGTTCCAGGTAGGGGCGGGTGGCGCTGGCGACATCCTTGGGGATGCCGCCCAGGTAGGTGCAGCCGCCACCGAACAACAGGCGGTGGTCGGGGGTGAGGCGGAAGTAGTCGGGCACGAACTGGTTGTCGATCACGCAGCTGTTGCGCGGCAACAGCGAGCGGGCGAACGCTGCATCCAGCGGCGCGGTGGCCACTTGGTACGAGCCGACTGGCAGCAGCCGGCGCGACAGGCCGCGGTCGAGGCGGTCGATGTAGGCGTTGCAGGCCAGTACCAGTACATCGCAGCGCACCTCGCCCTGTCCGGTGCGGGCCACGTAGCCGTTGGCGCTTGGCTGGTAGTCGAGAACCTGGCTCTGCTCGAAGATGCGCCCGCCATGGGCCTCTATCGTGGCCGCCAGGCCCTGGGCCAGCTTAAGCGGGTTGAGGTGCGCGCCCTTGGCGTCGTACAGCGCGGCCTGGTAGCGCGGGCTGTCGATCCATTGTGGCAGTTCGTCGCGGCCGATCAGGCGCAGGGCGTCGTAGCCCCATTTGTGTTCGGCATCATGCAGGGCTTCTTCGAGCATGTTTACCCGCCGTGGCAGCACCGCGGTCCACAGGCTGCCGAGCCGGTAGTCGATATCGAAGCCATGGCGCAGGGGCAGCTCGCGCATCTCGTCGGCGGCCCAGCACATGCTGCCCCACAGGCGCCGGGTGCGTTCCACGCCCAAGGCTTTTTCCAACGGCGGCATGTCGCACGACCAGCCCAGCAGCGCCTGGCCCCCGTTGCGCCCGGAGGCGGCCCAGGCGACACGGCTGGCCTCCAGCAGGGTCACGCGTTTGCCGGCCAGGGTCAGGCGCAGGGCAGTGTGCAGGCCGCTGAAGCCTGCGCCGATGATCAGCACCTCGGTATCGTGCGGGCCTTGCAGGGTAGGGCGTAGGGGGATGCTGGCGGGGTAGGTCTGGGCGTAGTAGCTGGCGACGTGCTGGGCGGATTGCTTGAACATGCAGTGGCCTCGTGAAATTTATTGTGATTATTTTCATGAAAATCTAGCAGTAAATTTTCATGGCGCCAGGGCCGTTCGTCTTCCTGTAGGGTTGGTTATATGATCCGGGGGCCGCTTTGCGGCCCATTCGCGGCACAAGGCCGCTCCTACAGGAATCCGCGATCTGCTGTAGGAGCGGCCTTGTGTCGCGAGTGGGCTGCGTAGCAGTCCCCAAGGCCCTGACAGGAACAACAATGCGCCGCCTGCCTTCCCTGACCGCCCTGCGCACTTTTGAATGCGCCGCCCGCCATGGCCATTTCGGCCGCGCCGCTGCCGAGCTGTGCGTCACCGACAGCGCCGTCAGCCACCAGATTCGCCAGCTAGAGGATCAGCTTGGCGTCGCCCTGTTCGAACGCGTGGGCCGCCAGGTCCGCCCCAGTGCCGAGGCCGAGCGTCTGCTGCATCACCTGCAACAGGCCTTCGAGTTGATTGGCAAGGCCTGCGACGAGCTGCGCGACCCAGCCTCGCAAGCGCTGCTACGGGTGGCGGTGACGGCGGAGCTGGCGCAAAAATGGCTGGTCGCGCGCCTGGCCGACTTCAGCAGCCGTTACCCGCACATCACCTTGCACCTGCACGATCAGCCGATCGATGCCGGCGCCCCGGCGCTGGACGTCGACCTTGCCATCACCTACGGCACCAGCGCCCTGGACGCCAGCACCCACTTTGTCCGGCCGCTGCCGCTGCTGCAGTTCTTCCCCGTATGCAGCCCCGGGCTGTTCAACCAGGGCGGCCTCAAGCGCCCGCGTGACCTGGTGCGCCATTGCCTGCTGCACGACGACCAGGACGGTCGTACCTGGACCACCTGGCTGGCCACCCACGCCGAAGATGCACTGCCCACCCGCCAGCTGTATTTCCCCCATGCTGCACTGGCGCTGGAGGCTGCTTTGCTGGGGCAGGGCGTGGCGATGGGCGATAACCTGACCTGCCAGGCCGACCTGCAGAGCGGCCGGCTGGTGCGCCCGTTCAGTGCCAGTGTGACGGCCCAGGGGCAGTACGCGCTGGTGTGCGAACGCTTGCGCCTGGAGCGGGCGCCGGTGGCCGACTTCATCGAATGGTTCATCGAACAGCTCAGCGATAGCTGAATTGAATTCAGCTATCGCTGAGTTTTCATCGTTGGATGCCTGATGCCGGGCGGCGTAGCGTGCAGCCATCACTCACCGACACGAGGTTGACCCATGGCACGTTCGCTCACCACCACCCCCAAGGCCGATGGTTTCCGCCTGCCTGGCGAATTCGAGCGCAAGGCCGGTTGCTGGCTTGGCTGGCCAGAGCGCCCGGATGTCTGGCGCAATGGTGCCAAGCCTGCGCAAAAGGTCTGGGTCGAGATCGTCACGGCCATCGCCTCCAGCGAGCCGGTCACGGTCTGCGCCTCGGCTGCCCAGTACGCCAACGCCCGGCGCCTGCTGCCGCCGCAGGTACGCGTGGTGGAAATGACCTGCAACGACACCTGGTTCCGCGACAGCGGTGCCTGCTTCGTGGTCAATGACAACAGTGGTGAAGTGCGTGGCGTCGACTTCGAGTTCAACGCCTACGGCGGGCTCGATGGCGGCCTCTACTACCCGTGGGACAAGGACGACCAGATCGCGCAGAAGATCCTCGAAATCGAAGGCCTGGACCGCTATCGCGCGCCATTGATCGCCGAACTTGGCGGCATCCAGAGTGACGGCCAGGGTAGCCTGCTGACCACCGAGCAGTGCCTGCTCAACCGCAATCGCAACGCCCACCTGGGCAAGGCCGAGGTGACGCGCCGCCTTGAAGACTACCTGGGTGCCGAGCAGGTGATCTGGCTGCCGCGTGGCTGCAAGTTCGACGAGACCGATGGCCACGTCGACGACCTGGCCTGCTTCGTGCGCCCCGGCGAAGTCGTGCTGCAATGGACCGACAACCGTGACGACCCGCAGTGGGAAATCTACCAGGAGGCTTACGAGATCCTGCGCAGTACCCGCGATGCGCGCGGCCGTGAGCTGAAGGTGCACAAGCTGCCGCAACCCGATGTGCTGGAATGGACCGCCGAAGAAGCGGCCGGGCTCGATCAGGTCGACGGTACCCACCTGCGCGAAGCCGGCACGCGTATCTGCGCTTCGTACATCAACTACTACGCAGGCAACTCGGCCATCGTCGTGCCCCTGTTTGGCGACCGTCATGACGCCGTTGCCCAGGCGACCCTGGCGGAGCTGTTCCCCGGCCACCGCATCATCGGTATCGAGAACTCCCGCGAGATCTTGCTCGGTGGCGGCAATGTCGCCTGTATCACCATGCCGCAGTACGCCGGAGGCCGCTGATGAAACGGCGCGCGCTGGCCATTGCGGTCGCCCTGGGCTGCGCGGTGTCGGTGGCTCAGGCCGCCGACGCACAACAGCCGACCGTCAACCTGTACATCTGGGGTGAATACCTCGCCCCCGATACCTTGACCCGGTTCGAGCAGGAAACCGGCATTCGTGTGGTCGCCGATCACTTCGACTCGCTGGAAACCGCCGAGACCAAGCTGTTGACCGGTGGCAGTGGCTACGACGTGGTGCTCACCGCCGGTCAGCACCTGAGCCGGGCCATTGCCAGCGGCGCCCTGCAACCGCTGGACAAAGCCCGGCTGCCGCACCTGGCTGGGGTGGGTGAAGAGTTTCGCCGGCACATGGCCTTGTTCGACCCGGGCAACCGCTATGCCGGGACTTATGCCTGGGGCACGACCGGGGTGGGTTACCAGCAGCAAGCGGTGACGGCGCGCATGGGCGATGCACCGCTGGACAGTTGGGCGATGCTGTTCGACCCGCAGGTGGTGGCCAAATTTGCCGATTGCGGGGTGAGCCTGCTCAACGACCCCAACGAGGTGTTTGCCGCGGTGATGCGCTACATGGGCCTGGACATCAACCAGCAGCGCCTTGAAGACCTGAAGGCGGCGGAGGTGCAACTGCGCAAGGTGCGCCCGTACATTCGCTACTTCGACAATGATCGCAACATCAATGACCTGGCCAATGGCGAAACCTGCGTGGCGATGTCGTGGAACGGCAACGTGGCCATCGCCCAGGGGCAGGCACAGCAGGCGGGCAAGGCGTTTGCGCTGGACTACAGCATTCCGAAGGAGGGCACGTTGATCTGGCTGGACGCGCTGGTGGTGCCCAAGGATGCGCCGCACCCGGATGCTGCGTGGCAACTGGTGGATTACCTGATGCGCCCGGATGTGATCGCGCCGATTACCGACACCATCCATTACGCCAATGCGATCACGGCGGCGGATGGGTGGGTGGATGCGCAGATCCGCAATGCGCCGGGGACCTACCCACCGGCTGAGGTGCGGGCGCGGTTGTATGGCAAGAATGACAATGGCAAAGCGTTCAATCGGGAGCTTACCCGGGCTTTCAGCCGGTTGAAGAGTGGTACCTAGCCTGGGAGTTGTGTTGGCTGTACTGGCCTCTTCGCGGCTGAAGCCGCTCCTACAAGGACTTCACCGCCTCCTGCAGGAGCGGCATCAGCCGCGAAGAGGCCGGTATTGGCAACCCCATCAACTGGAGGCCTTGCGCCGAGGTTGCCTTGCCTTGCTGGCAGCTGGTTTCCCTTCAGCGGCCTTGCCTTTGCCGGTGCTGCGCCGCTTCTTTTTCCACGGCGCCGCCTTGCCTACCGCCGGCCCGGTAATGGTCATGCGCATTCCCCGGCAACGTTCCACCAGCTTGCCCATCCACGCCGACTGGCGGGCGACGAACTCTTCCAGGCTCATCTCGCCGCTTTGCACCATGTCCAGCGCCTGCTCCCAGATTGCCGTGGTGCCGGGGTCGGCAATCGCGCGGGGGACGGCGTCGATCAGGCTGAAAGCAGCCGGGGTGGCAGACAGGGCCTTGCCGTTCTTCACCAGATAGCCGCGGTCGAGCAGGCCCTGGATGATGCTGGCGCGGGTCGCTTCGGTCCCGATGCCGGTGGTTTCCTTGAGCTTTTGCTTGAGCCGCGGGTCGTCCACCAGCTTGGCAACGTTCTTCATGGCCTTGATCAGGTCGCCTTCGGTGAAAGGCTTGGGCGGCTGGGTCCACAAGTCCTTGAGCTGCAAACCGTGCACGTTGCAGTCCTGGCCTTCATGAAGGGCCGGCAGCACCTGGGCTGGCTGGGCTTCGCGGCCCTTGGCCGGGGTCAGCGCCTCGGGCAGGGCGCGACGCCAGCCGGGCTCGACGATCTGTTTGCCGACAGCGCGCAGGGCATGGCCAGCGCAATCGAATTCGGCCTGGGTGCGGTCGTATTCGTGGTTGGGCAGGAACTGCGCCAGGTAGCGTGCACGGATCAGCGTGTAGACCGCCTTGTGCTTGGCGGGCAGGCGTGCCGGGTCGCTGGCTGCGGCGGTGGGGATGATGCCATGGTGGGCGCTGACCTTGGCGTCGTTCCAGGCGCGTGAGCGGCGCTGGGCCTGCAGGTGCGCTTGCAGCGGCGCCAGGCTGGCATCGGCACGCTGCAGCGCGGCGAGGATGGCTGGAGCCTCGCCATGCTGGCTGACGGGCAGGTAGCCACAATCGCTGCGCGGGTAGGTGATCAGCTTGTGGGTCTCATACAGCGCCTGGGCGATGTCGAGGGTTTCCTGGGCGCCGAGGCCGAACTTTTTCGAGCACAGCTCCTGCAAGGTGCCGAGGTCGAAGGGCAGCGGTGCGGCCTCGCGCACCCGCTCGGTGGCAACCTTGAGTACCCGCGCCGTACCGGCAGTGTTCATGTCTGCAGCGGCCTGCTGGGCCAGTGCCTGGTTCAGGCAGCGGCCCTGGTCGTCGCAGGTGTCATCCGGTGCGCGCCACTGCGCATTGAAGGTTTGGCCGGCGTGTTCGAGCTGTACATCAATGGCCCAGAAAGGCACGGGCACGAAATCGGCGATGCTGCGATCACGGTCCACCACCAGGCGCAGGGTCGGGGTCTGCACCCGCCCCACCGGTAGCACGCCCTGGTAGCCGGACTGGCGACCAAGCAGGGTGAACAGCCGGCTCATGTTCATGCCGATCAGCCAGTCGGCGCGTGAGCGGCCCAGGGCCGAGTGGTAGAGGTTGAAGGTATCCTGGCCGGGCAGCAGGCGTGCCAGTGCCTTGCGGATCGAGGCATCGTCCAGGGCCGACAACCACAGGCGCTGGATCGGGCCACGGTAGCGGCAGTGCTCGACCAGCTCGCGGGCGATCATCTCGCCTTCGCGGTCGGCGTCGGTGGCGATCACCAGTTCGCGGGCTTCGCCGAGCAGGCGCTTGACCGCTTTGAACTGGCTGGCGGTCTTGGGCTTGACCCGCATCTTCCACTTTTCCGGGATGATCGGCAGGTCGGCGAGGTTCCAGCGCTTGTAGCGGTCGTCGTAACTGTCGGGCGGGGCGGTTTCCAGCAGGTGGCCGATGCACCAGGTCACGCAGACGTCGGTACCCTGCCAGCATCCGTCGGCCTTGCGGTTGGCACCGAGCACCTTGGCGATGTCTTTGGCCTGGGAGGGTTTTTCGCAGAGGAACAGGCGCATGGCCGGGAACGCTTCATCGGGGAAAGATGGGCACTAGGATGCGCAAGCGGGGGCGCGGAGGCAAGTTTTATCTGGATGGATGTACAGCTTATTTGTTGCGTGGGATTGACGTGATTCTTGTAGGAGCGGCCTTGTGTCGCGAAAGGGGCGCGTAGCGGCCCCAAAATCTCTGTCCAGGCAGAGATTGCCGGGCTGCTTTGCAGCCCTATCGCGACACAAGGCCGCTCCTACAAGAGGGCGGCGCGGTGCTGGGATCAGGCGCGCGAGTCGCGCACCATGTCTACATGCGGGATGCCGGCTTCGAGAAATTCCTCGCTGACTACGCGAAAGCCCAGGCGCTCGTAGAATGGCGTTGCATGCACCTGGGCACTGAGCGTCTGCTGCTTGAGGTCACGGTTTTGCGCTTCGGCGATGACCGCCTGCATCAGCGCGTCGCCGACCTTCAGCCCACGCCAGTCCTTGAGCACCGATATGCGGCCGATGGTGCCATCGGTCAGCAGGCGTGCGGTGCCGATCGGGTAGTCACCCTCCAGGGCCAGGAAGTGCACGGCATCCTGGTCCTCGGAGTCGAACTCCAGTTCCGGCGGAATGTGCTGTTCGGCGACAAACACGGCGGTACGGATGCGGTGGATATCGGCGTTGTCTTTGTGCCAGTCGGCGAGGCGAACGCTGATCTTATTCATTGGCGAATCCCAGGCTCCCTTGTTTGATCAACTGCTGGATGAGCATAAGGCCATCTTCGTCCTGCAGCCACTGCTCAAGGTTGTCGATGTGTAACGCGTCGGCCGAGCACACCAGTTTCAGCAGCTCGCGCAGTTTGGCCGGCAGCGGGCAGCTGCGGCCGCTGGCAAACAGCATCAGGTCGTCGTTGAGCTCGGACCAGGCCATGCGAGCGCTTGGGTTGCGGATCAGGATGGCGCCGTCTTCCAGGGCTTCGATCAGCTCTTGCTCGTCCAGCTCTTCACCGGTGACCTGCTCCGGGTAGCGCGGCTCGGTCATGAACTGGCCGAACCAGGTCAGCAGCAGGTCCTTGTCGTTGGTGTGCTTGTCGATCAGCGCCTTGAGGCGGTCGAGGGCGTCGTGCTGGATCTGGTGCGGGTCGCTGGCAGGCTGCGCGTCAGCATCGCTGTAACGCTCCTCTTCCGGCAGGAACTGGCCGAGGAAGTCGGTGAAGTGGGTCAGCACTTCAGCGGCACTTGGGGCGCGGAAGCCGACCGAGTAGGTCAGGCAGTTGTCCACGGCGACGCCGTAATGGGCCAGGCGCGGTGGCAGATAGAGCATGTCGCCCGGTTCCAGGGTCCATTCGCCGCTCTGCTCGAATTCGGCGAGGATACGCAGGTCGGCATGCTCCAGCAGCGGGCTGTCGCTGTTGCACATCTGGCCGATCTTCCAGTTGCGCTCGCCGTGGCCTTGCAGCAGGAACACGTCGTAATTGTCGAAATGCGGGCCGACGCTGCCGCCAGGGGTGGCGAAGCTGATCATCACGTCATCGATACGCCAGCTTGGCAGGAAGCGGAAATGCTCCAGCAGTTCGGCAACTTCCGGGACGAACTGGTCGACGGCCTGCACCAGCAGGGTCCAGTCCTGCTCCGGCAGCTCGGCGAAGGTGTCTTCGGTGAACGGGCCACGGCGCAGCTCCCACGGGTGGGCGCCGTGCTCGAGGACGATGCGCGACTCGACTTCTTCTTCCAGGGCCAGGCCGGCCAGTTCGTCGGGGTCGATCGGGCTTTGGAAGTCCGGGAAGGCCTGGCGCACCAGCAGGGGCTTCTTCTGCCAGTAGTCGCGCATGAATTCGCGGGCCGAGATGCCGCCGAGCAGCTGCAGTGGAGTATCAGGATTCATGTTCAACCTATTGAAAAAACGTAATTTTCGTCCGGGAATAAAAACGCCCGGCTATGCCGGGCGTTGAACGCGACGGTCAGCTTAGATGCGTTTGGCCTGGGCTGCCGCGTTACCGATGTAGGTAGCGGGGGTCAGCAGCTTCAGTTCGGCCTTGGCGTCGGCAGGCATGTCGAGGCCGTCGATGAAGGTCAGCAGCGCTTCTGGCGTGATGCCCTTGCCACGGGTCAGCTCCTTGAGCTTCTCGTAGGGGTTCTCGATGTTGAAGCGGCGCATCACGGTCTGGATCGGCTCGGCGAGCACTTCCCAGCAGGCGTCCAGGTCGGCGGCGATGCGGGCCTGGTTGACTTCCAGCTTGCCGATGCCTTTCAGGCTGGCTTCGTAGGCGATGACGCTGTGGGCGAAGCCCACGCCCAGGTTGCGCAGCACGGTGGAGTCGGTCAGGTCACGCTGCCAGCGCGAGATCGGCAGCTTGCTGGCCAGGTGCTGGAACAGTGCGTTGGCGATGCCCAGGTTGCCTTCGGAGTTTTCGAAGTCGATCGGGTTGACCTTGTGCGGCATGGTCGACGAGCCGATTTCGCCGGCCACGGTCTTCTGCTTGAAGTAGCCCAGCGAGATGTAGCCCCAGACGTCGCGGTCGAAGTCGATGAGGATGGTGTTGAAACGGGCGATCGCGTCGAACAGCTCGGCGATGTAGTCGTGCGGTTCGATCTGGGTGGTGTACGGGTTGAACTGCAGGCCCAGCTCGTCTTCGATGAAGGCGCGGGCGTTCGCTTCCCAGTCGATCTGCGAGTAGGCCGACAGGTGGGCGTTGTAGTTGCCCACGGCGCCGTTGATCTTGCCCAGCAGCGGCACGGCGGCAACCTGGGCGATCTGGCGCTCCAGGCGGTACACGACGTTGGCTAGCTCTTTGCCCAGGGTGGTCGGCGAAGCCGGCTGGCCGTGGGTGCGCGACAGCATCGGCACGTCGGCGTGAGCGTGGGCCAGGGCGCGGATGGCGTCGGCGATCTGGCGCATCAGCGGCAGCAGCACGTCGTCACGGCCAGCGCGCAGCATCAGGGCGTGGGACAGGTTGTTGATGTCCTCGCTGGTGCAGGCGAAGTGGATGAATTCGCTGACCTTGGCCAGCTCAGGCAGCTTGGCGGCCTGCTCCTTGAGGAGGTATTCGATCGCCTTGACGTCGTGGTTGGTGGTGCGCTCGATTTCCTTGACGCGTTCGGCGTGCTCGAGCTTGAAGTCGGTGGCCAGGCTGTCCAGCAGGGCATTGGCTTCGGCGGAGAACGCCGGCACTTCGCCGATCTGCGGGTGGGCGGCCAGGCGCTGTAGCCAGCGCACTTCGACCAGAGCGCGGAAACGGATCAGGCCGAATTCGCTGAAAATGGGGCGCAAGGCCTGGGTTTTGCCGGCGTAACGGCCGTCTACAGGGGAAACCGCAGTGAGCGAAGAAAGCTGCATGGGGTGTTCTCGGACAGTCAGGCTTTTGGAAGGGCGCATATCATACATGAAATTTGCCTGTAGGAGCGGCCTTGCGTCGCGAAAGGGCCGCGCAGCGGCCCCGGCAATCTATGCCAGGGCAGCCATTCTGGGGCTGCTGCGCAGCCCTTTCCGACCGGTCTGGCGCCCCGGCAAGGCCGCTCCTGCAAGTCCGGCGTTTTTCTCTAAGAAGGCGAACGCATCATGTCGTACAGTTCGTTGAGCAGCTTGCGCCGGCTGAATACCAGCTGCCAGCGGTGCCCGCCCAGCTGGCGCCACAGGCGCGCGGCGCGGATGCCGGCCAGCAGCAGGGCGCGGATCTTCGAGGCGTTGCTGGCCTGCTGCAGGAAGCGCATGTCGCCGTGCACCTGGATGCGCTGGCGCAAGGTGCTCAGGGTGTCCTGGTACAAGGCTCCGCTGGAAGCGATGACGTTTTCGTGAACCAGGCCGAAATGGTCGGCCTGGGACTGGATCTGTGGCAGGCGGTTGCCGATGGTGTCGAGCAGGTCGCCGCGCTTGTTCAGCTGGCGCTCCAGGCCGAGCATCGACAGGGCGTAGCGCAGTGGCTCGCGCTGCAGGCTGCTGGGGTCGCGCTCCAGGGCGCCGACCAGGGCACGATAACCGTCGCGCAGGTTGAGGTCGTCGCCGCCGAACACCTCCAGGGTGTCCTTGGGGTCACGTACCAGCAGGCTGCCGAGCATGCAGCCGATATTGGCTTCGCTGGCCTGGCCGGTGCGGGCGATGCGGTCGACCAGCACGGCGGCCTGGAACACGCCGCCCAGGGCAATCAGCTGCTCCTGCAGGTTGCTCATGCGCGCGGGCTCCATGGCTCGGCGGTTTCGATCACGCCGCCGCCCAGGCACACCTCGCCGTCATAGAACACCACCGACTGACCCGGGGTCACGGCGCGCTGCGGCTCGTCGAACACGGCGCGGTAGCCGGTCTCGGTCAGCTCCAGGGTGCACTGCTGGTCGCTTTGGCGGTAGCGCACCTTGGCCGTCAGCCGGCGCGGGCTGCTCAGGTCGATCGGGTTGACCCAGAAGATTTCCGAGGCGAGCAGGGCGCGGGAGAACAGCCACGGGTGTTCGTTGCCCTGGCCGACCACCAGCACGTTGCGGGTCAGGTCCTTGTGCAGCACGTACCACGGCTCGTCACCGGCGTCCTTCAGGCCGCCAATACCCAGCCCCTGGCGCTGGCCGATGGTGTGGTACATCAGGCCGTGGTGGCGGCCGATCACTTCGCCGTCAGTGGTCTCGATGTTGCCAGGCTGGGCTGGCAGGTATTGCTTGAGGAAGTCGCTGAAGCGGCGCTCGCCGATGAAGCAGATGCCGGTGGAATCTTTCTTCTTGGCCGTGGCCAGGCCGTGTTTTTCGGCGATGGCACGAACTTCGGGCTTTTCCAGTTCGCCGACCGGGAACAGGGTGCGGGCGATTTCTTTGCCACCGACGGCGTGCAGGAAGTAGCTCTGGTCCTTGTTCGGGTCCAGGCCCTTGAGCAGTTCGGTGAGCGCGCCGGTGTCGCGGCGGCGCACGTAGTGGCCGGTGGCGATCAGGTCGGCACCCAGCGACAGGGCGTAGTCGAGGAACGCCTTGAACTTGATTTCGCGGTTGCAGAGGATGTCCGGGTTGGGCGTGCGGCCGGCCTTGTATTCTTCGAGGAAGTGTTCGAACACGTTGTCCCAGTACTCGGCGGCGAAGTTGGCGGTGTGCAGCTTGATGCCGATGCGGTCGCATACGGCCTGGGCGTCGGCCAGGTCTTCACGGGCGGTGCAGTATTCGGTGCCGTCGTCTTCTTCCCAGTTCTTCATGAACAGCCCTTCCACCTGGTAGCCCTGCTCCATGAGCAGAAGGGCGGAGACGGAAGAGTCCACGCCGCCGGACATGCCGACGATGACGCGGGTCTTGGCGGGGTCTTTGAGTGCTGGGCTGGTCATGGGTACCGGTGTGTATCAAGGGGGAAAAACGCCGATTCTATCAAAACCGGCGCGGCGCGTCAGTCACGCAGCAGTTCGAGGCTGTGCAGGGGGCCTGCGAGGTAGTCGTCGAGGCAGCGTGGCACCAGCTCGCTGCGCCAGCGGGCGGGGTCGGCCAGCAGTTCGTCGCGGGTCAGCCACACGGCGCGGACGATGTCGCTGTCCAGGGCCAGGTCGGCATGCTGGCGCACGGGGCGGGCGGCGAAGCAGATGCGCTGGTAGGTCACGCCGTTGCTTGGGGCGGTGTACAGGTAGATGCCGACCACGCCGGTGAGTTCGACTTCCCAGGCGGTTTCCTCGAGGGTTTCGCGCAGGGCGGCCTGGGGCAGTGTTTCGTTGGGTTCGAGGTGGCCGGCGGGCTGGTTGAAGACGTGCTGGCCGGCTTTGAATTCCTCGACGAAGAGGAACTTGCCTTCGTGTTCGACAATGGTGGCGACGGTGATGTGGGGTTGCCAGGTCATGAACAGCTCCATAAGGGCTGGCACCGCCCCTGTGGGAGCGGGTTTACCCGCGAATGCGATGCTGAATCCACTGACGCATTCGCGGGTAAACCCGCTCCCACAGGGGCGGCGTTGGCCGCTAGAAATCATTTATCCAGAAAGCACAAACCCCGGTGCGTGGCCGGGGTTTGTGCTGTTACTTCAAGCGAACCTTACAGGGCAGCAATGGCGCTGTTCAGGGTCTGGCTTGGGCGCATCACCTTGGCGGTCAGCTCGGCATCCGGGGCGTAGTAGCCACCGATGTCGGCTGGCTTGCCCTGAACGGCGTTGAGCTCGGCGACGATGGTCTCCTCGTTCTCGGTCAGGGTCTTGGCCAGTGGGGCGAAGCGTGCCTGCAGGGCGGCGTCGTCGCTCTGGGCAGCCAGGGCCTGGGCCCAGTACAGGGTCAGGTAGAAGTGGCTGCCGCGGTTGTCGATGCCACCGACTTTGCGCGAAGGCGACTTGTTGGTGTCGAGGAACTTGCCGGTGGCCTGGTCCAGGGTGTTGGCCAGGACCTTGGCGCGCGGGTTGTCGTAGGTGTTGCCCAGGTGCTCCAGGGAAGCGGCCAGGGCCAGGAACTCACCCAGCGAGTCCCAACGCAGGAAGTTCTCTTCAACCAGCTGCTGCACGTGCTTCGGCGCCGAACCGCCGGCGCCGGTCTCGAACAGGCCACCGCCGTTCATCAGCGGCACGATCGACAGCATCTTGGCGCTGGTGCCCAGTTCCATGATCGGGAACAGGTCGGTCAGGTAGTCGCGCAGCACGTTGCCGGTCACCGAGATGGTGTCCTTGCCTTCGCGGATGCGGGCCAGGGAGAACTTGATGGCGTCGACCGGCGCCAGAACACGGATGTCCAGGCCAGCGGTGTCGTGGTCCTTCAGGTACTTCTGTACCTTCTCGATCATCACGCCATCGTGGGCGCGGGCCGGGTCCAGCCAGAACACCGCCGGGGTGTTGCTCAGGCGGGCACGGTTGACGGCCAGCTTGACCCAGTCCTGGATCGGCGCGTCTTTGGTCTGGCACATGCGGAAGATGTCACCGGCTTCGACGTTCTGCTCCAGAACGACCTTGCCCTGTCCATCGACCACGCGTACCACGCCGTCGGCCTGGATCTGGAAGGTCTTGTCGTGGGAACCGTACTCTTCGGCCTTCTGGGCCATCAGGCCGACGTTCGGCACGCTGCCCATGGTGGTCGGGTCGAAGGCGCCGTTGGCCTTGCAGTCTTCGATGGTGGCCTGGTAGATGCCGGCGTAGCAACGATCCGGGATGATCGCCTTGGCATCCTGCAGTTCACCGGCGGTGTTCCACATCTTGCCCGAGTCACGGATCATCGCTGGCATCGAGGCGTCGACGATGACGTCGCTCGGCACGTGCAGGTTGGTGATGCCCTTGTCGGAGTTGACCATGGCCAAGGCTGGACGCTGGGCGTACAGGGCCTGGATGTCGGCCTCGATCTCGGCCTGCTTGTCGGCTGGCAGGTCCTTGATGCGGGCGTACAGGTCGCCGATGCCGTTGTTGGCGTTGAAGCCTACTTCAGCCAGGGCTGCAGCGTGCTTGGCCAGTACGTCGCCGTAGAACTCTTCGACGATGACGCCGAACATGATCGGGTCGGAAACCTTCATCATGGTGGCTTTCAGGTGGACCGACAGCAGTACGCCAGAGGCCTTGGCATCGGCGATCTGCTCGGCGATGAAGGCTTTCAGGGCCTTGCGGCTCATGGTGGCGCAGTCGACGATTTCAGCGGCTTTTACGGCGGTCTTGGCTTTCAGCACGGTGGTGCTGCCGTCTTTGCCGACCAGCTCGATGCGCAGGTTGTCGTCAGCCTCGATCAGCGCGGCTTTTTCGCTGCCGTAGAAGTCGCCGTTGCTCATGTGTGCAACGTGCGACTGCGAGTCGGCGGCCCAGGCGCCCATCTTGTGCGGGTGCTTGCGGGCGTAGTTCTTGACCGACAGTGGCGCGCGGCGGTCGGAGTTGCCTTCGCGCAGCACCGGGTTCACGGCGGAGCCCTTGATGCGGTCGTAGCGGGCGCGGGACTCTTTCTCGGCCTCGGTGGACGGCTCGTCGGCGTAGTCAGGGATGTTGAAGCCTTTGCCTTGCAGTTCCTTGATCGCGGCCTTGAGCTGCGGTACCGAGGCGCTGATGTTCGGCAGCTTGATGATGTTGGCTTCAGGGGTGGTAGCCAGCTGGCCCAGTTCCGCCAGGTGATCGCCTACTTGCTTCTCTGCGCCCAGTTGCTCCGGGAAGGCGGCAAGGATACGGCCAGCCAGGGAGATGTCGCGAGTTTCGACGGCGATGTCAGCCGAAGCGGTGAAGGCTTCGACGATCGGCAGCAGCGAGTAGGTGGCGAGGGCGGGGGCTTCGTCGGTGAAGGTATAGATGATCTTGGAACGGGTGGGCATGCGGGTTAACTCTCTGTGTGCTGAGCGTGCTCGAGTCTCGTGTTGCGCAGGGTAGGCGCATCGCCCTGGCAACGCCATGAGCGGAAAGTCGAGAGGCTGCGAGCTGTGATGGTGGATGCATCAGTCGAGCGTCAATGCTGAGCTGCGGTAACAACCCAGGCTTTTCGGCCATTCATGGCCAAGGGCGGTCCGCATTTTCCTGGGATTCGCCCCGATGACCCTTCGGTCGCGGCGGAGTATACCAAACCATTCGGGCTATTCAGCAAGGCGAAGTGACATCGGCGCCATTTATAAGACCAAAGACGTAGGGGCAATGTGGTGGATTGCCGCACCGCTTGCAGGTCGACAGATGTGGTTTAGGCTCATTGGATCGCATGATGTCCAACCACACCCGACAGCGGAGTAGTGCAAGCATGGGATACCAGAAAATCAAGGTTCCGACCGACGGCGCCAAGATCACCGTCAATGCAGACCATTCGCTCAACGTTCCTGACAACCCGATCATTCCTTATATTGAAGGCGACGGGATTGGCGTCGATGTTTCACCAGTGATGATCAAGGTGGTCGATGCCGCTGTGCAGAAGGCCTACGGCGGCACGCGCAAGATCGCCTGGATGGAAGTGTATGCCGGCGAGAAAGCCACCCAGGTGTATGACCAGGATACCTGGCTGCCCCAGGAAACCCTGGATGCGGTCAAAGACTACGTGGTTTCGATCAAAGGCCCGTTGACCACCCCGGTCGGCGGCGGTATCCGCTCGCTCAACGTGGCCCTGCGCCAGCAGCTCGACCTGTATGTATGCCTGCGCCCGGTGCTGTGGTTCGAGGGTGTGCCAAGCCCCGTGAAGAAGCCCGGCGACGTCGACATGGTGATCTTCCGCGAGAACTCCGAGGACATCTATGCCGGTATCGAGTGGAAGGCCGGCTCGCCCGAAGCAAACAAGGTGATCAAGTTCCTCAAGGAGGAAATGGGCGTCACCAAGATCCGCTTCGACCAGGACTGTGGCATCGGCGTCAAGCCGGTCTCCCGCGAGGGCACCAAGCGCCTGGTGCGCAAGGCTCTGCAGTACGTGGTGGACAACGACCGCGAGTCGCTGACCCTGGTGCACAAGGGCAACATCATGAAATTCACCGAGGGTGCTTTCAAGGACTGGGGCTATGAAGTGGCCCGTGACGAGTTCGGGGCCGAGCTGCTCGATGGTGGCCCGTGGATGAAGTTCAAGAACCCCAAGAGCGGCCGCGAGGTGATCGTCAAGGACGCCATCGCCGACGCGATGCTCCAGCAGATCCTGCTGCGCCCGGCCGAGTACGATGTGATCGCCACGCTTAACCTCAACGGTGACTACCTGTCCGACGCCCTGGCGGCGGAAGTAGGCGGCATCGGCATTGCGCCGGGCGCCAACCTGTCTGATACCGTGGCCATGTTCGAGGCCACCCACGGCACCGCGCCGAAATACGCCGGGCAGGACAAGGTCAACCCGGGCTCGGTGATCCTTTCGGCGGAAATGATGCTGCGCCACATGGGCTGGACCGAGGCGGCCGACCTGATCATCAAGGGCACCAATGGCGCCATTGCGGCCAAGACTGTGACCTATGACTTCGAGCGGCTGATGGACGGTGCCAAGCTGGTGGGCAGTTCAGGCTTTGGCGATGAAATGATCAAGCATATGTAAGACAATTGAAAGCCGGCCGCTTCCAGAGAAGGAAGCGGCCGGCTTTGTGGTATACCGGCAGAGAGCAGGGTGGTCAGGCTTGTGCGGTTTCACCCTCGGATTGGCCCACAGCGTTGGCGGCGGATGCTGCAGCTGTTGCGGCGTCCATTATCTTGATCGCATGCAGGCCTTTGGGGCCCTGAATGATCTCGAACTCCACGGACTGGCCTGCCTTGAGCGTCTTGTAGCCGTCCATCTGGATCGCGGAATAATGCGCGAACAGATCGTCGGTTTTACCCTCTTCGTTGATGAATCCGTAGCCCTTGGCATTGTTGAACCACTTGACTTTACCGCTTGCCATCCCTATGTCCCTCTGCAAAGGACTCCATCACTGGAGTATCATCCACTTCATCCGCATACGAACCATGCGAAAAATCTGGTTGACTGCGCGGATCTTTATCGACCACGGTGGGTTCTTATTGGTTGTAACACCGTTTTGCCGATAGTCAAGGTCAGGTGGCGCGTGCGCCAGCGACCGCAAACGCAGTCAACCCACAACCTTAACCTGTCGATCATGATGAATTTCTTTCCATGCATGCACCCAGCGAGATTCGACTAACATTCAATCAGGATCGCCCGCAATCGAATGAGGACGACGGCTCAGGGCTTGCGGTACAGGAAGCCAAGCCGATCCTGCAGGCGCCACCGATGTACAAGGTGGTTTTGTTCAACGATGACTACACGCCGATGGATTTCGTCGTCGAAGTGCTCGAAACGTTCTTCAGTCTGAACCGCGAGCTGGCGACCAAGATCATGCTGACCGTCCATACCGAGGGGCGGGCAGTGTGCGGATTGTTTACCCGTGACATCGCCGAAACAAAGGCCATGCAGGTCAACCAATACGCCAGGGAAAGCCAGCATCCGCTACTCTGTGAAATCGAGAAGGACGGTTAATCGCCGACCACTTGGGTATGAGGTGAAGCTATGTTAAACCGCGAGCTCGAAGTCACCCTCAATCTTGCCTTCAAGGAGGCCCGTTCGAAACGTCATGAATTCATGACCGTCGAACATCTGCTGCTGGCACTCCTTGACAATGAGGCTGCTGCGACCGTTCTGCGCGCCTGTGGCGCCAATCTCGACAAACTCAAGCACGACCTGCAAGAGTTCATCGACTCCACTACACCCCTGATCCCCGTCAACGACGAAGACCGCGAAACCCAGCCGACCCTGGGCTTCCAGCGCGTGCTGCAACGTGCCGTGTTCCACGTGCAGAGTTCCGGCAAGCGCGAAGTCACCGGCGCCAATGTGCTGGTCGCGATCTTCAGCGAACAGGAAAGCCAGGCTGTGTTCCTGCTCAAGCAGCAGAGCGTGGCCCGTATCGACGTGGTCAACTATATCGCCCACGGCATCTCCAAGGTGCCGGGCCATGGTTCGCATGCTGAAAGCGACCAGGAAATGCAGGACGAAGAGGGTGGCGAAACCTCCTCTTCGAGCAACCCGCTGGATGCCTATGCCAGCAACCTGAACGAACTGGCCCGTGCCGGGCGTATCGACCCGCTGGTGGGTCGCGAGCAGGAAGTCGAGCGTGTGGCCCAGATCCTGGCCCGCCGGCGCAAGAACAACCCGCTGCTGGTCGGTGAGGCTGGCGTCGGCAAGACCGCCATCGCCGAAGGCCTGGCCAAGCGTATCGTCGACGGCCAGGTGCCGGACCTGCTGGCGCAGAGCGTGGTCTATTCGCTGGACCTTGGTGCGCTGCTGGCTGGTACCAAGTACCGTGGCGACTTCGAGAAGCGCTTCAAGGCGCTGCTCGGCGAATTGCGCAAACGCCCGCAGGCGATCCTGTTCATCGACGAGATCCACACCATCATCGGTGCCGGTGCGGCGTCGGGCGGGGTGATGGATGCGTCCAACCTGCTCAAGCCGCTGCTGTCCTCCGGTGAGATCCGTTGCATCGGTTCGACCACCTTCCAGGAGTTTCGCGGCATCTTCGAGAAAGACCGTGCCTTGGCGCGGCGCTTCCAGAAGGTCGATGTCAGCGAGCCTTCGGTCGAAGACACTGTGGGTATCCTGCGTGGCCTGAAAGGCCGTTTCGAGAGCCACCACAACATCGAGTACAGCGACGAAGCCCTGCGCGCCGCCGCCGAACTGGCCTCGCGCTACATCAATGACCGGCACATGCCGGACAAAGCCATCGATGTGATCGACGAGGCGGGTGCCTATCAGCGCCTGCAGCCTGAAGCGAACCGGGTCAAGCGCATCGATGTGCCCCAGGTCGAGGACATTGTCGCCAAGATCGCGCGCATTCCGCCGAAGCATGTCACCAGCTCCGACAAGGAGCTGCTGCGCAACCTCGAGCGTGACCTCAAGCTGACCGTGTTCGGCCAGGATCAGGCCATTGATTCGCTGGCCACCGCCATCAAGCTGTCGCGGGCCGGTCTCAAATCACCAGACAAGCCGGTCGGTTCGTTCCTGTTCGCTGGCCCGACCGGCGTGGGCAAGACCGAGGCTGCGCGGCAGTTGGCCAAGGCGCTGGGTGTAGAGTTGGTGCGCTTCGACATGTCCGAGTACATGGAGCGCCACACCGTGTCGCGCCTGATCGGTGCGCCTCCTGGCTATGTTGGTTTCGACCAGGGCGGTTTGCTGACCGAAGCGATCACCAAGCAACCGCACTGCGTGCTGCTGCTCGATGAAATCGAGAAGGCCCACCCGGAAGTCTTCAACCTGCTGCTGCAGGTGATGGACCACGGCACCCTGACCGACAACAACGGGCGCAAGGCCGACTTCCGCAACGTGATCCTGATCATGACCACCAACGCCGGTGCTGAAACCGCCGCGCGGGCCTCGATCGGCTTCACCCATCAGGACCACGCGTCCGATGCCATGGAAGTCATCCGCAAGAGCTTCACGCCGGAGTTCCGCAACCGTCTGGACACCATCATCCAGTTTGGTCGCCTGAGCACCGAGACGATCAAGAGCATCGTCGACAAGTTCCTCATCGAACTGCAGGCGCAGCTGGAAGACAAGCGTGTGCTGCTGGAAGTCAGCGATGCCGCCCGCGGTTGGCTGGCGGTTTCTGGCTACGACGTGCAGATGGGTGCACGGCCGATGGCTCGGCTTATCCAGGACAAGATCAAGCGGCCGCTGGCCGAGGAGATCCTGTTTGGCGAGCTGGCCGAGCACGGTGGTGTGGTGCATGTTGACCTGCGCGATGGCGAACTGGTGTTCGACTTCGAGACCACGGCTGAGGTGGCTTGATAGTGGGGCCGCTTTGCGGCCCATCGCGGCTAAAACCGCTCCTGCAGGGCATTGTGTTTCCCTGTAGGAGCGGCTTTAGCCGCGATGGGGTTTCAGCAGGCACAAAAAAGCCCGGCACATGCCGGGCTTTTTCATGGCTGGAGCTTAGCGCGCGCGGTAGGTGATGCGGCCCTTGCTCAGGTCGTAAGGCGTCAGCTCGACGCGGACCTTGTCGCCAGTGAGAATACGGATGTAGTTCTTGCGCATCTTTCCGGAGATGTGCGCGGTTACGACGTGCCCGTTTTCCAACTCCACGCGGAACATGGTGTTGGGCAGGGTGTCGACGACAGTACCTTCCATTTCGAAGCTGTCTTCTTTCGACATGCAGTAGAGCCCTCGGATCCAGTGTTGGCCCGACGCATAACCGCACCGGGCAAAAAAGTGGCGTGGATTATGCCGGAAAACTGCGTGTCAAGCCAATGCTTTCAGTTGAGGGTGACCCAGCGCTGGTTAATCAACAACTCGATAGGTCGATACTGCGTCTTGTAGTTCATTTTCTTGCAGTTCTTGATCCAGTAACCCAGGTAGACCGCCTCCAGGTCCTGGCGCAGGGCTTCGGTGATCTGCCAGAGAATGGCAAAACGCCCCAGGCTGCGCCTTTCTTCGTCGGGCTCGTAGAAGGTGTATACCGCCGACAGGCCGTTGGGCAGCAGGTCGCATACCGCCACTGCCAGCAGGCGGCCTTCCAGGCGGAACTCGTAGAACCAGCAGAACGGCAGGTCGCGGACCAGGAAGGTGGAAAACTGGTCGCGGCTCGGTGGATACATGTCGCCATCGGCGTGACGGGTCTCGATGTAGCGCCGATACAGGTCGAAATATTCTTCCTTGAATGCCGGGCGAGCGGCCGTCACGGTCAGGTCGGCGTTGCGCTTGAGGATGCGCCGCTGCTGGCGGTTGGGAATGAAGCGCGCGGCGGGGATGCGCGCCGGCACGCAGGCATTGCAGTTCTGGCAATGCGGGCGGTACAGGTGGTCGCCACTGCGGCGAAAGCCCATTTCCGACAGGTCGGCATACACCTGCACGTCCATCGGCTGGCTGGGGTCGAGGAACAGCGTGGTGGCCTGTTCGCCCGGCAGGTAGCTGCAGGAGTGGGGCTGAGTGGCATAGAACTTCAACCGCGCCAACTCTGTCATGATCAACCCCCTCGGTGAGACTTTGCTTATAAGTGTAAGCCAGCTCGCAGAACTCGCCTAGCGAACCCAGGTGGCACGGTTGGGCTGGTCGAGGTGGCGTGCCAGGTAGTCGGCGAAGCTGGCGCGGCTGATGGCGCGGGCGCCAAGGCTGTGCAGGTGGTGGGTCGGCATCTGGCAGTCGATCAGCACGAAGCCGGCCTGGCGCAGGTGCTCCACAAGCGTCACGAAGCCGACCTTGGAGGCGTTGTCGGCGCGGCTGAACATCGATTCACCGAAGAACAGCTGGCCGATGGCCAGGCCGTACAGGCCGCCGACCAGCTCGCCGCCCTCGCGCACTTCCACCGAATGGGCGATGCCGCGGCGGTGCAGCTCGCAGTAGGCATCGCGCATGGTGTCGGTGATCCAGGTGCCGTCGGCGTAGTCGCGCGGGGCCGCGCAGGCGGCGATCACCGCGGGGAAGTCGCTGTCGAAGGTGACCTGGTAGCGGCCCTGGCGCATCAGCTTGGCCAGCGAGCGTGAGACATGCAGCTCGTCCGGGAACAGCACCGTGCGCGGGTCGGGTGACCACCAGAGAATCGGCTGGCCGTCCTGGTACCAGGGGAAGCAGCCATGCCTATAGGCTTGCTCCAGGCGCTCGGGGCTCAGGTCGCCGCCAGCGGCGAGCAGGCCGTTGGGGTCATGCAGGGCCTTTTCCAGGGGCGGGAAGGTCAGCGAGTCGCGGGTTAGCCAGGTGAGCATGGTCTATCGTGCGGTGGGGGAGGGGAGAGGGCAGCATGGCGCGCAGGGCTTGCGGGGTCAATGCTGGCAGGGCCAGAAGCAATTGGCGGGCAGCAGAATAGGCAATTTCCCACACATTCATGAAACCATAGGCACCATCCGCTACATTTGCTGTCACACCTGTGCAAAAACACAGCATAAGCCTTTGTCACAAAAGAAAATGCGTGCTCAAATTGCACCTATACGAAAGTCGCCCCCACTCAAGCTCCATACGGCGCGCCGTCATGGCGGCTGGCGGGCAGTAATGTTAAAAGTAGTGGTTCATTGGCCAGACGCCGGCCGATCACTACTGGACGCGCAGCACGCGCAGGAATAGACGCGTTTTGAAGAAATCCACCGCAACTCCAGCTCCTTTGCCTGTGCCCCTGTGGCGACAGCAGCTGCATTACCGCCTCAAGGAAGGTGCGTTGATCGCTGTCGGCGCCCTGTGCCTGTACCTGTGGATGGCACTGCTGACCTACGACACGTCGGACCCAGGCTTCAGCCACACCAGCAACATCGACCAGGTGCAGAATGCCGCCGGGCGTGCCGGCGCGTACTTCGCCGACATCCTGTTCATGGTGCTGGGCTATTTCGCCTACATCTTCCCGCTGCTGCTGGCGATCAAGACCTGGCAGATCTTCCGCGAACGCCACCAGCCGTGGCAGTGGAGCGGCTGGCTGTTCTCCTGGCGCCTCATCGGCCTGGTGTTCCTGGTGCTGTCGGGCGCGGCCCTGGCGCATATCCATTTCCACCCGCCGGCGAGCCTGCCGTTTTCCGCGGGCGGTGCGTTGGGCGAAAGCCTTGGCGACCTGGCGCGCAACCTGCTGAACGTGCAGGGCAGCACGCTGATGTTCATTGCCCTGTTCCTGTTCGGCCTGACCGTGTTCACCGACCTGTCGTGGTTCAAGGTGATGGACATGACCGGCAAGATCACCCTCGACCTGTTCGAGCTGGTACAGGGCGCGGCCAGCCGCTGGTGGGAAGCGCGCAACGAGCGCAAGCGCCTGGAAGCGCAATTGCGTGAAGTTGACGAGCCCGTATTCGACCTGGGGCCGAAGGCCACCGACAAGCGCGAGCCGGCCAAACCAGCGCTGCGCGAGCGCATTTTCAAGCGCGAAGAGGCACCGGCCCAGCCCGCCGAGCCCCGTGAGCCGACCCTTGCACGGGAGCCTTCCCGTGAGCCAGTAGTACCGCGCGAGCCGACCCTCGCGCGCGAGCCTGTAGTGCCGCGTGAGCCTGTGGTCCCCCGCCAGCAACCTGCAGCGGTGCCGACCATCGTGCCACCGGCCGCCGAGCGTGCGCCGGAGCCGAGCAAGCGAGTGATGAAGGAAAAACAGGCGCCGCTGTTCGTCGACAGCGCCGTGGAAGGTACTTTGCCGTCGATTTCCATCCTCGACCCGGCCGAACAGAAGAAGATCGAGTATTCGCCGGAATCCCTGGCCGGGGTCGGCCAGTTGCTGGAAATCAAGCTCAAGGAATTCGGCGTGGAAGTCTCGGTGGACTCCATCCACCCGGGCCCGGTGATTACCCGTTACGAAATCCAGCCGGCCGCAGGCGTCAAGGTCAGCCGTATCGCCAACCTGGCCAAGGACCTGGCGCGTTCGCTGGCAGTGACCAGTGTGCGGGTGGTCGAAGTCATCCCTGGCAAGACCACCGTGGGTATCGAGATCCCCAACGAAAACCGGCAGATGGTGCGCTTCTCGGAAGTGCTCGCCACGCCGCAGTACGACGAGCAGAAATCGCCGGTCACCCTGGCCCTGGGCCACGACATTGGCGGCAAGCCGGTGATCACCGACCTGGCCAAGATGCCGCACCTGCTGGTGGCCGGTACCACCGGTTCCGGTAAGTCGGTAGGTGTGAACGCGATGATCCTGTCGATCCTGTTCAAGTCCAGCCCGGAAGACGCGCGGCTGATCATGATCGACCCGAAGATGCTCGAACTGTCGATCTACGAAGGCATCCCGCACCTGCTGTGTCCGGTGGTCACCGACATGAAGGATGCCGCCAACGCCCTGCGCTGGAGCGTGGCCGAGATGGAGCGGCGCTACAAGCTGATGGCGGCCATGGGCGTGCGTAACCTGGCCGGCTTCAACCGCAAGGTCAAGGACGCCCAGGAAGCCGGCGAGATCATCCATGACCCGCTGTACCGCCGCGAAAGCATGGACGATGAGCCGCCTGCGCTGAAGACCCTGCCGACCATCGTCGTGGTGGTCGACGAATTCGCCGACATGATGATGATCGTCGGCAAGAAGGTCGAAGAGCTGATCGCCCGTATCGCCCAGAAGGCGCGGGCTGCGGGTATTCACTTGATCCTCGCTACCCAGCGCCCGTCGGTGGACGTGATCACCGGCCTGATCAAGGCCAACATCCCGACCCGCATGGCGTTCCAGGTGTCGAGCAAGATCGACTCGCGGACCATCATCGACCAGGGTGGCGCCGAACAGCTGCTTGGCCATGGTGACATGCTGTACATGCCACCGGGCACCAGCCTGCCGATCCGTGTGCACGGTGCGTTCGTCTCCGACGATGAAGTGCACCGTACGGTCGAGGCCTGGAAGCTGCGTGGCGCGCCGGACTACAACGACGACATCCTCAACGGCGTCGAAGAGGCCGGCAGCGGCTTTGATGGCGGCGGCGGCGGTGGCGATGGTGACGATGCCGAAACCGATGCCCTGTATGATGAGGCCGTGCAGTTCGTGCTGGAAAGCCGCCGCGCTTCCATCTCGGCCGTGCAGCGCAAGCTGAAGATCGGCTACAACCGCGCTGCGCGGATGATCGAGTCGATGGAAATGGCCGGGGTGGTCACCCCGATGAACAGCAACGGCTCGCGGGAAGTGATTGCCCCGGGTGGCCCGCGCGACTGATGAACACCTTGCCGGGCGCCAACGGTGGCGCCCGGCCTTTTCAATGCTCAATGAGGATTCCCATGCGCGCGATTCGCATGCTGTTGGTTTCTGCCCTGACCCTGGGCTCGGTTACTGCTTATGCCGGTGAGCAAGACGTACAACGCCTGACCCAGCTGTTGGAAAAGTCCCAGACCATCGAGGCCAACTTCTCCCAGCTGACCCTGGACGCCGGCGGCACCAGCCTGCAGGAAACGTCCGGCAAGATGACCGTGAAGCGCCCAGGTCTGTTCTACTGGCACACCAATGCGCCGCAGGAGCAGGTGGTGGTGTCCGACGGCAAGAACGTCACCCTGTGGGACCCGGACCTGGAGCAGGCGACCATCAAGAAGCTTGACCAGCGCCTGAACCAGACCCCGGCACTGCTGCTGTCCGGTGATGTATCGAAGATCAGCCAAAGCTTCGACATCACCTCCAAGGAGCAGGGCGAGGTGATGGACTTCACCCTCAAGCCCAAGACCAAGGACACCTTGTTCGACTCGCTGCGCGTGTCGTTCCGCAGGGGCCTGATCAATGACATGCAGCTGGTCGACAGTGTCGGCCAGCGCACCAACATCCTGTTCAATGGCGTCAAGGCCAACCAGGCGGTGCCGGACAGCCAGTTCAAGTTCGACATCCCCAAAGGCGCCGACGTCATCAAGGAGTAAGCAGAGCTCGCCATGGACCTGTTTCGAAGCGAACCCGTCGCCCAGCCCCTGGCAGCCCGCCTGCGCCCGTCCAACCTGGACGAGTACGTCGGCCAGGAGCACCTGTTGGCGCGTGGCAAACCGCTGCGCGAGGCGCTGGAGCAGGGTGCGCTGCACTCGATGATCTTCTGGGGGCCGCCGGGGGTGGGCAAGACCACCCTCGCGCGGTTGCTGGCGCAGTTCTGCGATGCGCACTTCGAGACGGTGTCGGCGGTGCTGGCAGGGGTCAAGGAGATCCGCCAGGCAGTCGAGGTAGCCAAGCAGCAGGCCGGCCAGTATGGCCGGCGCACCATCCTGTTTGTCGACGAAGTGCACCGCTTCAACAAGTCCCAGCAGGATGCCTTCCTGCCTTATGTGGAAGACGGCACCCTGCTGTTCATTGGTGCTACCACCGAGAACCCGTCGTTTGAGCTGAACAATGCGCTGCTGTCGCGGGCGCGGGTGTACGTGCTCAAGAGCCTCGACGAAGCGGCGCTGCGCAAGCTGGTCAATCGTGCGCTGACTGAAGAGCGCGGGCTGGGCAAGCGCAACCTGCGGGTTGGTGACGACGCCTTCAAGATGCTCATGGCCGCCGCCGATGGCGATGGCCGGCGCATGCTCAACTTCCTCGAGAACGCCTCGGACCTGGCCGAAGATGGCAGCGAAATCGACGTCCAGATGCTGCAAAGCCTGCTCGGCGACAGCCGCCGCCGCTTCGACAAGGGGGGCGAGGCGTTCTACGACCAGATTTCTGCGCTGCACAAGTCAGTGCGCGGCTCCAACCCCGATGGCGCCCTGTACTGGTTCGCCCGCATGCTCGACGGTGGCTGCGACCCGCTGTACATCGCCCGCCGCGTGGTGCGCATGGCCAGCGAGGACATTGGCAACGCCGACCCGCGCGCGCTGAGCCTGTGCCTGGCCGCCTGGGACGTGCAAGAGCGCCTGGGCAGCCCGGAGGGCGAATTGGCGGTGGCTCAGGCCATCACCTACATCGCCTGCGCGCCGAAGAGCAATGCAGTGTACGTGGGCTTCAAGACCGCTTTGCGCGAAGCTGCCGAACATGGCTCGCTGGAAGTGCCGCTGCACCTGCGCAATGCCCCGACCAAGCTGATGAAGCAACTTGGTTATGGCGAAGAGTACCGCTACGCCCATGACGAGCCCGATGCCTATGCCGCTGGCGAGGACTACTTCCCTGAAGAGCTGGAACCGCGCCAGTA
Source organism: Pseudomonas sp. NBRC 111123 (assembly GCF_001320205.1). Classification (NCBI taxonomy): domain Bacteria; kingdom Pseudomonadati; phylum Pseudomonadota; class Gammaproteobacteria; order Pseudomonadales; family Pseudomonadaceae; genus Pseudomonas; species Pseudomonas sp. NBRC 111123. The sequence goes on along the minus strand of NZ_BCAZ01000035.1, from coordinate 28,524 downwards.
CTACCAGCCCGTGCCGCGAGGCCTGGAGCTGAAGATCGGCGAGAAGCTGCGCCACTTGGCCGAGCTTGACCGCAACAGCCCCCGTCAGCGGAGAAAACCGTGATTGCATTGATTGCCGCGGTCAGCGCGGGCGGTATTGCCGGGACCTTGTTGCGCTTCGCCACCGCGAACTGGGTCGCGGCCCACTGGCCACGGCACTTCTATGTCGGTACGCTGGCGGTCAACCTGGTTGGCTGCCTGCTCATCGGCCTGCTCTATGGCCTGTTCCTGCACAAGCCGCTGGCGCCAGTCGAACTGCGCGCCGGCTTGATCGTCGGCTTCCTTGGCGGCCTGACGACGTTTTCCTCCTTTTCGCTCGATACCGTGCGCCTGATCGAAAGTGGGCAAGTGCCCCTCGCGGTGGGCTATACCAGTATCAGCGTGGTGGGCGGGCTTTTGGCCACCTGGGCCGGCCTGTCCCTGACCCGTTTCTGAACCAACACCTACACATAACGAGAGAACGATATGCTCGATTCCAAACTGTTACGCGGCCAACTTCAGGAAGTGGCGGATCGCCTGGCCTCCCGTGGCTTCAGCCTGGATGTCGCGCGCATCGAATCACTGGAAGAGCGCCGCAAGGCGGTGCAGACCCGCACCGAGCAGCTGCAGGCCGAGCGTAACGCCCGTTCCAAGTCGATCGGCCAGGCCAAGGCCAAGGGCGAAGACATCGCCCCGTTGATGGCAGACGTCGAGCGCATGGCCAACGAACTGGCCGCCGGCAAGAGTGAACTGGATGGTATCCAGGCCGAACTGGACGGCATCCTGCTGACCATCCCCAACCTGCCGGACGCCAGCGTACCGGTCGGTGCCAGCGAAGACGACAACGTCGAAGTGCGCCGCTGGGGCACGCCGGCTAGCTTCGATTTCGAGATCAAGGACCACGTCGCCCTGGGTGAAATCAGCGGTGGCCTGGACTTCGAAGCCGCGGCCAAGCTTTCTGGTGCGCGCTTTGCCGTGCTGCGTGGGCCAATCGCCCGCCTGCATCGCGCCCTGGCGCAGTTCATGATCAACCTGCACACCGGTGAGCATGGCTACGAAGAGCACTACACCCCTTACCTGGTGCAGGCACCGGCCCTGCAGGGCACCGGCCAGCTGCCGAAGTTCGAGGAGGACCTGTTCAAGATCACTCGCGAAGGCGAAGCTGACTTCTACCTGATCCCGACTGCCGAAGTGTCGCTGACCAACCTGGTCGCCGAGCAGATCCTCGATGCCAAGCAACTGCCACTCAAGCTGGTCGCCCACACCCCGTGCTTCCGTAGTGAAGCCGGTGCGTCGGGCCGTGACACCCGCGGCATGATCCGCCAGCACCAGTTCGACAAGGTCGAGATGGTCCAGGTGGTCGAGCCGTCCAAGTCGATGGAAGCCCTGGAAGGCTTGACCGCCAACGCCGAGCGCGTGCTGCAGTTGCTGGAGCTGCCGTACCGCGTACTGGCCCTGTGCACCGGCGACATGGGCTTCGGCGCCGTGAAGACCTACGACCTCGAAGTGTGGGTGCCGAGCCAGGACAAGTACCGCGAGATCAGCTCCTGCTCCAACTGCGGTGACTTCCAGGCGCGCCGCATGCAGGCCCGCTGGCGTAACCCGGAAACCGGCAAGCCGGAGCTGGTGCATACCCTCAATGGCTCCGGCCTGGCCGTAGGCCGCACCCTGGTGGCCGTGCTGGAAAACTACCAGCAGGCTGACGGTTCGATCCGCGTACCGGACGTGCTGAAGCCGTACATGGGCGGCGTCGAGGTCATCCGCTAAATGGATTACCTGCCGCTGTTCCACAAGCTGCAGGGCGGCCGGGTACTGGTCGTCGGCGGCGGTGAGATCGCCCTGCGCAAGGCGCGCCTGCTGGCCGATGCCGGCGCCGTGCTGCGCGTGGTGGCGCCGGACATCGACGGCCAGCTGGCCGCGTTGGCACGGGAAGCTGGCGGTGAGGTGCTGGTGCGTGGCTATCAGGCGGCCGACCTGGTCGGCTGCCGGCTGGTGATCGCGGCCACCGACGATCCTGGGCTCAACGCCCAGGTGTCGGCCGATGCGCAGGCGCTGAGCCTGCCGGTCAACGTGGTGGATGCGCCGGCCCTGTGCACGGTGATCTTCCCGGCGATCGTCGACCGTTCACCCTTGGTGATCGCGGTGTCCAGTGGCGGTGACGCCCCGGTGCTGGCGCGGTTGATCCGCGCCAAGCTGGAGGCCTGGATCCCGTCGGCCTATGGCGAACTGGCCGGGCTGGCTGCGCGCTTCCGGCACAAGGTCAAAGCCTTGTACCCGGACGTCAATCAACGCCGCGGCTTCTGGGAAACGGTTTTCCAAGGGCCGATTGCCGAGCGCCAGCTGGCCGGGCAGGGCGCCGAGGCCGAACGCCTGTTGCAGGCGATGGTCGAGGGGGCTCCAGTGCAGCAGGGTGGCGAGGTTTATCTGGTAGGTGCTGGGCCGGGTGATCCGGACTTGCTGACCTTCCGTGCCTTGCGCCTGATGCAGCAGGCCGATGTGGTGCTGTACGACCGCCTGGTGGCACCGGCCATCATCGAGATGTGCCGGCGTGATGCCGAGCGTATCTACGTCGGCAAGCGCCGCGCCGACCATGCCGTGCCGCAGGACCAGATCAACCGCCTGCTGGTCGACCTCGCCCAGCAGGGCAAGCGTGTATTGCGCCTCAAGGGCGGTGACCCGTTCATCTTCGGCCGGGGTGGCGAAGAAATCGAAGAGCTGGCCGAGCAAGGTATCCCGTTCCAGGTGGTGCCGGGCATTACCGCGGCCAGTGGGTGTTCCGCTTATGGCGGTATTCCGCTGACTCACCGTGACTATGCCCAGTCGGTGCGCTTCGTCACCGGGCACCTCAAGGACGGCACCAGCAATCTGCCTTGGCATGACCTGGTGGCGCCGGCCCAGACCCTGGTGTTCTACATGGGGCTGGTGGGGTTGCCGACCATCTGTGCCGAGTTGATTCGCCATGGGCGGGCGGCCAGTACGCCGGCGGCCTTGGTGCAGCAGGGGACTACGCGCAATCAGCGGGTGTTTACCGGTACTTTGGCGGACCTGCCGCAGCTGGTGGCCGAGCATGAAGTGCATGCGCCGACCCTGGTGATTGTCGGGGAAGTGGTGCAACTGCGTGAAAAGCTGGCGTGGTTCGAAGGTTCGCAAAACAGCTGAAATCGTCGGGGCTGCTTCGCAGCCCATCGCCGGCAAGCGCGGCTCCTGCAAGACGGTGCAGACCTGAACTGTGGAAGCCGCGCTTGCCGGGGATGGACCGCAGAGCGGCCCCTGCAATCTCAAGCTAGAACAGCGGCACCGAATAGCTCACCGTCAGCCGGTTCTGATCCTGGTCCCACTCACTGGGCACCCCGCTGCGCAGCATGCCGTTGCGCCAGCTAAAGCCCAGCCCTTTGAACGTCCCGCTCTGCACCACGTAGTCCAGGGCGATGTCACGCTCCCATTCCTTCTCGTCTCCCCCGGACGCCATGCGGATGTTCGTGCCCTTCAGGTACGCCACCGAAGCCACCAGACCCGGCACGCCCAGCGCTGCGAAGTTGTAGCTGTACTGGCCAAAGGTGGTGCGCTCGCCCGCACGGGTGAAACTGGTCACCAGGCGGTCGGTAAACAGGTAGATGCTTGACCCGGCGGCACCTTCGCCGGTATTGCCCTGGTTCAGCTGAACGAAGTTGCCACTGTCGGACACCCGTTGGTGGCCCAGCAGCACGGCGTGTCCGCCGATGGCGTAAGTGAACATCGCGCTCCAGGTGTCGTTGTCGATCTTGCCCGGCGTATCACCCAGGCCACTGACCTGGTAGCCCGCCGCGCGGCCGCTGGCCGAGTCGTTGCGCCCGTGGGCATCGGTCTTGAAGTAGCGCAGGTCGGTGGTCAGCGACTGGTCGTCGGCCAGCGCCCAGGTGTGCACCAGGCCGGCAAAGTGCTGGATGTAGTAGTCCTGCAGTTGTGCTGCGTAGTACTGCAGCTTGAGGTCGCGCGTCAGCTGGTAGTCCGCGCCAGCGAAAAGGAATTCGTTGCTCTGGCGGGTGCCGCCCGCCACGGCCAGGCCTGAGCGGTTGGTCGAGCCGCGGCCGGTGGTGTGCTCCAGGCGGCCACCGATCAAGGTCAGGCCGTCAATTTCTTTCGAGCTGATCATGCCGCCTTCGAAGGTTTGCGGCAGCACCCGGCCGTCGTTGGCCACCAGGATTGGCAGCTTCGGCTGCAAAGTGCCGTAGCGCGCTTCGGTCTGCGAAAAACGCAGTTTGCCGGTCAGCCCCAGCCGGCTCCACTCATCCACGGCGCTGCCATCGCTGTCGTCGGGGATCATCGAGCTACCGCGGTGGTTGCCGGCGCCACCGTCCAGGCGTACGCCGAGCATGCCCAGGGCGTCGAGGCCAAAGCCGACGGTACCGTCGGTGAAGCCGGACTTGTAGTCGAGCACGAAGCCTTGGGCCCATTCGGCGGTCTTGCTCTGCCCGGCTGACCCTGGGCGGTCGCGGAAGTCGTTGTTGAAGTAGTAGTTGCGCAGGTTGAGGTTGGCCTTGCCATCCTCGATGAATGCGGCCTGGGCTGCGGGCAGTGCGAAGGTGCTGGCGGTGAGCAGGTACAGGTGCGCGCGTGGCTTTCTTGTCATTGTTGTTTTCCTGAAGGCGTAAGGGCGCCCGAAACGTCCGGGCGCAAAGGGCGTGGTGCAGCGGTGGGTCAGTCGGGCAGCCATTCCTGCAGGGTCAGCTCGACCGTGATGAACGAGAGGTTGCGGCCACGCTGCAGGCGGCCGGCGAAGATGTTGCCGTCGGCATCGGCAAGTACGGCCTGCAGGCGGCTCTGCCCGGCGATGACCTCGCCGCTGAGGCTGAGGATCTCGATGCCCGGGCCCGGCACATGGATATCCTGCATGCCCTGGCGGCCAAGGTAGTGCAGCTCGCCGTCGATCAGGCTGCCTAGACCGCCACGGACCACGGCGCAGTTGATGCCGTGGCTGGCACAGAGCGCCTCGGCGCTGTCGATGATGTCTTCGTTGGGCTTGAGCCGGGCAACCACCAGGCGGCCCAGCTGGCCGCTCTGCACGTGCGACTCGGCGCTGTTTGGAGCAAGGGTCATGAGGCCTCCTTGAGCACGGGGTGCAACAGGTTGAACTGGGTTTCGGCATCCGGCTGCACTTGGTAGGCCACCTGGTCGAACAGGCACAGGCGCAGCACCAGCGGCTCGCTGCCGACGATCAGCCGGTTGAGCACCAGGTGGCCGCCGTGCTGTTGCCCGTCGCGGTCGATGAAACCGGCGTGGCAGTGCAGCAGCGGCGCGCCGCCGGCATCGCGGCCGACGGTAAGGGCGCCGCTGATGAAGGTGATGTAGCCGTCCAGCACCACCGGCTGGCCGTAGTCGTAAGGGCGCTGGCTATCGCGGGTGGTGACCATGCGGTGGTAACTCAGGTGCGCCGCGCCACCACAGAGGATGCGCCCCACCGCGCTCTGGTAGCGGCAACCGTGCAGCACGGCCAGCAGGCCTTCGGCGACATTGCAGGCCAGCGGCAGCTCGACGCGCAGTTCCTGGCTGTGCGCCACCTCGCAATCGAGCAGGCGCGGTTGCTGCGGCAGGCCGCCATGGATGAAGTGACGCACGCCGCCATGGGTTTCGAAGTGCGGTGTCATGCCGGCTGCTCCTGGCCCGCTTCAAGCAGCGCGCGGATGTGCTTCTTGACGATCTTGCCGTAGCCGGACTTCGGCATTTCGTGCCAGCGCACGAAGCGCTTGGGCCACTTGTAACGCGCCAGGCGCGGTTCAAGGTGAGCCAGCAGCTGTTCGTCGCTGACCTCGGCGGTGGTGACGATCACCGCGCAGCCACACTCACCCCATTTCTCGTCGGGCATCCCCAGCACCGCTACCTCGTTCACTGCCGGGTGGGTCAGCAGCGCTTCTTCGATCTCCCGTGGGTACACGTTGGAGCCGCCGGAGATGTACATGTCTGAAGCGCGGCCGGTGATGAACAGGTAACCCTGATCGTCGACATGGCCGAGGTCGCCTGTGTGGAACCAGCCATGGCGGAAGCAGGCAGCGTTGGCTTCGGGGTTGTTGTAGTAGCCGGCGAACACCGCCGGGCCGCGCACGCAGATTTCGCCGTCGCTGCCGCTGGGCAATTCGGTGCCGTGCTCGTCGAGGATCGCCACCTGCATGCCGGTGCGCGGGTAGCCACAGGAGCCGACCTTGGCCTGCGGGCCATCCTCGGCGTCGTGGCAGTCGGCCGGCAGCACGGTGATGTTGCCGGTTACCTCGCCCAGGCCGTAATACTGCACCAGCACCTTGCCCAGGGTGCGCAGGGCGTGGCACTGGTCGGCGCGGTACATCGGCGCGCCGGCATAGATCACGTAGCGCAGGCTGCTGTGGTCGTAGCGGTCAACGGCCGGGTCTTCGGTGAGCATCTTGACGATGGTCGGCACTGTAAACAGGTTGTCGATGCGATGCTCCTGCACCAGCCGCCAGGCTTCGTCGCAGTCCAGCCGCTCGCCGGCCGGCAACACGCAGGCTGCGCCGCGGGCGACGTTGACCAGGGCGTGGATGCCGGCGCCATGGGACAGCGGGGCGAGCACCAGCGAGCGCGACTGCTGGCTCAGCCCGGGCATCAGGTCGGCCAGGTGGTTGTTGACGACGAAGGCCATCTGGCCGTGGGTGAGCACACCGGCCTTGGGGTGGCCGGTGGTGCCGGAGGTGTAGAAGAACCACAGCGGGTCGTGATAGTGCACCTCGGCCGGGCGGAAGGCCGCCTGCAGCGGCGCGCCCTCATCGAGCAAGGCGTCGTAGCCCAGTTCGCCGCAGCGTGGGCTGCCGATGGCGATGACCGTCTGCAAGGCAGGGGAGGCCGCGCGCACGGCGTCGACGTAATGACCGAAGCCTTCGTCGTAGAGCATCGCCACTGCGCCGCTGGAACTGCCCAGGTAAGCGGCCTCGGGCGGGGTGATACGCACGTTGGTCGGCACCCAGACCACGCCAAGGCGAAACGCCACCCAGGCACTTTCGAACAGTTGCAGGTTGTTGCGCGCATGCACCAACAGCCGGTCGCCCTTGCCCAGGCCCCGTGCACGCAGGGCGGCGGCGACGCTGTCGACGCGCTGCAGCAGCTGGCGCCACGATACCCGCTGTTCGCCGCGGATGAAGCCCGGCTGCTCGGGCAAGCGGCGGGCCACCTGGGCCAGCAGCTCACCGAGGTTCATCACGTTGTCGATACCGGTCATAGCACGGCCTCCAGGATGCTCACGTAGTTGGTGACGGCCGCGCCGCCCATGTTGAACACCCCGGCGCGGTCGGCGCGGGGCAGTTGCATGTCACCGGCCCCGCCGCTGAGCTGCATGGCCGCCATCACGTGCATCGACACCCCGGTGGCGCCGATCGGGTGGCCCTTGGACTTGAGCCCACCGGACGGGTTGATGGGCAGGCGGCCGTCCTTGCGGCTGATGCCCTCGGCGATCACCCTTGCGCCCTGGCCACGTTCGGCCAGGCCCATGGCCTCGTATTCGAGCAGCTCGGCGATGGTGAAGCAGTCGTGGGTCTCCACCAGCGACAGGTCATCGAGGGTCAGCCGTGCCTGGGTCAGCGCCTGCTGCCAGGCCCGCGCCGCGCCTTCGAACACCGTGGGGTCGCGGCGCGACAGCGGCAGGTAGTCGTTGACTTGCACCGCCGCACGAAAGCGCACCGCGGGGCCATCGCTGCGGTGCTGGTCGGCACGGCTGATCACCAGTGCTGCGGCGCCATCGCTGATCAGCGAGCAGTCGCTGCGCTTGAGTGGGCCGGCGACGAAGGGGTTTTTCTCCGAGGGCGTGCGGCAGAACTCGAAGCCGACGTCACGGCGCATGTGGGCGTACGGGTTGAGGGCGCCGTTGGCGTGGTTCTTGGCGGCGATCATCGCCAGAGCGTCGGACTGGTCGCCATAACGCTCGAAGTAGGCGCTGGCGATATTGCCGAATACCCCGGCGAAGCCGCTCTCGATATCTGCCTCCTCACGGGCGTAGCAGCACTTGAGCAGGATCTTGCCGACCTCGGCGGTGGGCAGGCTGTTCATCTTTTCGAAACCGACCACCAGTGCATGCCGGGACTGGCCGCTGAGCACTGCCTGCAAGGCCGAGTGGATGGCCGCGGAACCGGTGGAGCAGGCGTTTTCCACCCGCACCGCCGGGGTGAAGCGCAGGGCCGGGATATGGTTGGCGAGCAGCGCAGAGGGGAAGTCCTGGTACAGGAACCCGGCGTTGAAGTGGCCGACATGTACCGAGTCGATCTGTTCTGGATCAAGCCTGGCGTGGGCCAGCGCGCCGAGGGCGGCGTCAGCCAGCATGCGCTCGGGGTCGATATCGGGAAACTTGCCGAAAGGGGCGTGGTACCAGCCGCTGATCAGGGGTGAATCCATGAGGTGAGTCCTCGCTCGATGGGTTTGCGAGGTCGATGGCAAGAACGGTGCCAGCCCCTTGGCAAGGCGTCTGGGCCGTGCTTTTGTGGCCGTTGGCGAGGGTGTCGGCAGGTAGCAGGTGGGTGCTACAGGTGTCGCCCTGATGGCCTGGGCGACAGGTCAGGGAGACACCTGTTACACCCCGAGGGGCGCTACCGGCGCCGCATCACAAATTGATACAACGCCGCCTGCTCTGGCAGATGCCTTGTGAAACAGTGGCTTAGGCCCTGATCAAGGCTGGCGCGAGCACCGTTTCGTTCGGCCAGCCAAGGGTGGCACCCCTATTGCTAAGTCACTGTCACCATCGCCTTATCCCACTCGATCAATAAGAACAAATAGGTCAGGAGAGCTACATGAGCGATTTCACCCGCCGTTCCTTCATCAAGACGGCCTCCATGGCATCGGTCGCGGTCGCCGCCGCCGGCCTGGGCCTGTACAGCAGCAACACGCGCGCTGCCGATTTCAAACTCAAGTTCGCCAACAACCTGCCCATCAGCCACCCGATGAACGTACGCGCCCGGGCCATGGCCAAGGCGATCAAGGAGGAAACCAACGGCGCGCTGACCGTGCAGGTGTTCCCCAGCAGCCAGCTGGGCAGCGACACCGACACCCTGGCCCAGGTGCGCTCCGGTGCGGTGGACCTGTTCTCGTTGTCACCGGTGATCCTCGGCACCATGGTGCCGTCGGTGCAGATCAGCGCCGTGGGCTTTGCCTTCAAGGACTACCAGCAGGTGTGGAGTGCCATGGACGGCGCGCTCGGCGAGCATGTGCGCGGTGAAATCGCCAAGACCGGCACGCTGTTCGCGTTCGACCGCATGTGGGACAACGGCTTTCGCGTCACCACCACCAGCACCCGGCCGGTGGCCAGCCCCGACGACCTGCGCGGCATGAAGCTGCGGGTCCCGCCGAGCCCGATCATCATGTCGATCTTCCGCGCCCTGGAAGCGGCGCCAACGAGCATCAACTTCGCCGAAGTGTACTCGGCGCTGCAGACGCGCATCGTCGAAGGCCAGGAGAACCCCATGACCCTGGTGTCCTCGGCCAAGCTGTACGAAGTGCAGAAGTACTGCTCACTGACCAACCATGTGTGGGACGGCTTCTGGATGCTCGGCAACAGCGCCTCGTTCGCCCGGCTGCCGGCGGACATGCAGGCGATTTTGCGCAAGCATATCGACGCAGCGGTGATGGGCCAGCGCGAAGACCTCGCCAAGCTCGAAGGCAGCACCCGCGATACCTTGAAGGGGCAGGGCCTGGAGTTGGTGGAAGCGCCGGCCGATGCCTTCCGTGACAAGCTGCGCAGCGCCAACTACTACGCCGACTGGCACGACAAGTTCGGCGAGCAGGCCTGGGCCATCCTCGAGCAGTTTTCCGGGAAGCTGGCATGATGCGCGCCCCAGCGCTACCGGCCTCCACCGTTTCGCAGCGCCTGCCGGCCCGGGTGCTGATCTGCCTCAACAGCTGGGCCATGCGCCTGGTAGGCGTGATTGCGGTCGCCTTGATGGTGATCGAGACCTTCGTGCTGTTGGCGGGGGTGATTGCCCGCTACGTGTTGCACAGCCCGCTGATCTGGTCCGACGAGCTGGCCTCGTCGCTGTTCATCTGGCTGGCGATGTTCGGCGCGGTGCTGGCGCTGGACCGAGGCGAGCACATGCGCATGTCGGCGCTGGTGAACAAGCTGCCCGACGCCTGGCGTGGCTTCAGCGAGACGCTGTCGGCGCTGATCGTCTGCCTGTTCGTGGCCATGATCATCTCGCCGGCCATGCAGCATTCCCACGAGCAGATGTGGATCACCACCCCGGCGCTGGGCATCCCCGATGGGGTACGCGCGGCGGCCTTGCCGGTGGGCGCGGTGCTGATGCTGCTGGCGGCAGTGGCGCGCATGGCACGCTACTCCACGGTGCGCCAGTTCATGGCCGGGCTGGCCGTGGTCGGCACGGTGGCGGCGGCACTGTGGTTGGCCCAGCCGCTGCTGGCGGCCATGGGCAACTACAACCTGGTGGTGTTCTTCCTGGTGCTGCTGGGTGCCTGCGTGTTCGGCGGCATCCCCATCGCATTCGCCTTCGGCACCGCGACCATGGCCTACCTGGCGCTGGCAACCCATGCGCCGCTGTCGATCGTGGTCGGGCGCATGGATGAAGGCATGTCGCACATGGTGCTGCTGGCCGTGCCGCTGTTCGTGTTGCTGGGCGTGGTGTTGCAACTGTCGGGCATGGCGCGCACGTTGATCGACTTCATGGCCTCGCTGCTCGGCCATGTGCGCGGCGGCCTGCAATACGTGCTGCTGGGGGCGATGTTCCTGGTGTCGGGGATCTCTGGCTCCAAGGTCGCCGACATGGCCGCCGTGGCCCCGGCGCTGTTCCCGGAAATGAAACGCCGCGGTTCCAAGTCCGAAGAGCTGGCGGCGCTGCTGTCGGCCACCGGGGCGATGACCGAGACCATTCCGCCGAGCCTGGTGCTGATCACCATCGGCGCGGTGTGCAGCGTCTCGATCACCGCGCTGTTCATCGGCGGGCTGATGCCGGCGGTGGTGGCGACCCTGGCCATTGCGGTGGTGTGCTGGTGGCGCTCGCGCAAGGATGAACGCCCGGCCATCGAGCGTGCACCGCTGTCGCGGGTGGCCAAGACCTTCCTGATTGCCTTGCCAGCGCTGGCGCTGCCGCTGCTGATTCGCGTGGCGGTGCTGGAAGGGGCGGCCACTGCCACCGAGGTATCGACCATCGGCGTGGCCTACGTGGTGCTGGTGGGCCTGGTGATGCACCTGTTCATGCGCCATATCGAATGGCGCCGGCTGTACCCGATGCTGCTGGAAGCGGCGGCGCTGTCGGGGGCGATCCTGCTGATCATCGGCATGGCTTCGTCGATGGCCTGGGCGCTGACCCAGTCGGGCTTTTCGCAGTCGCTGGTGGAGCTGATCGAGGACATTCCCGGCGGCGTCATCGGCTTCATGGTGGTGACCATCCTCACCTTCCTGATCCTCGGCAGCGTGCTGGAGGGCATCCCCGCCATCGTGCTGTTCGGCCCGCTGATGTTCCCTTTGGCCGAGCTGCTCGGCATTCACCCGGTGCACTACGCCATGGTGGTGATCCTGGCCATGGGCGTGGGGCTGTTCGCACCGCCGCTGGGGGTGGGCTTCTATGCCGCCTGCGCCATCAGCAAGACCTCTTCCGACCACGTTATCCGCCGCGTCTGGGGTTACCTCGGCGCGCTGCTGGTGGCGCTGGCGGTCGTTGCCTGTTTCCCGTGGATTTCCATCGGTTTCCTCTGAGAGAGCCCTGACATGAGCCAAGCTGCGAAAACGACTTTGCCTGTATCCGCCCACGGACGCGTGGCCCTGGTGACCGGTGCCGCCATGGGCATCGGTGCGGCCATTGCCGAACGCCTGGGGCATGACGGCCATACGGTGGTAGTGGCCGACATCAACCTCAAGGCCGCCGAGGAGATGGTCGCCGGCCTGCAAGCCCAAGGCATCGATGCCCTGGCCCTGGCCATCGACATCGGTGATGCAGCGTCGATCAGCGCGCTGTTCGACACCCTGCGCGAGCGCTGCGGGCGTTGCGATGTGCTGGTCAACAACGCCGGCATCGCCCGCACGCAAGCATTCCTGGACACTGAACTGGAGGGCTGGCAACGGCTGATGAATGTCAACCTCACCGGCACTTTGCTGTGCAGCCAGCAGGCGGCGCAGTTGATGCGCGACCAGGGCTGGGGGCGGATCATCAACGTGGCCTCGATCAGCGGCATGCGCGCCAGCATGGGGCGCACTGCTTATGGCACGTCAAAGGCGGCGGTGATCGGCCTGACCCGGCAGATGGCCATCGAGCTGGCCGAGCATGGCATTACTGTCAACGGCATCGCCCCAGGGCCTGTGGACACGCCACTGACGCGCACCTTGCACTCGGCGGCGACCCGCGAGTCGTACGCCCGGGCGGTGCCGTTGCGGCGCTACGGCACGCCGGCGGAGATGGCTGGAGCGGTGGCGTTTCTGGCGTCGGAGGATGCGTCGTACATCAGCGGGCATGTGATCCCGGTGGATGGCGGGTTCATGGCGTCGGGGATTCTGGAGATCTGAAGCGGACCCCTGTGGGAGCGGGTTTAGCCGCGATGAATCCAACGCGGTGCTTGGCACCGGCTGTGCCGGTGTTCGCGGCTAAAGCCGCTCCTACAGGGAGCGCGCCAGCTTGTTAGAGCACGTAGGGGGGGCAGTCTTCTGTCTGGCGCCGCGCCTCGTCTTCCCGCGTCGCCTGTTCGCCGGCTTGCAGCGCAGTTTCGACGAAGGTGGCGATGCACGGGTTGTGGTTGTCGGCCTTCCACACCGCCACCACCTCGATCACCGGGGCTTCGCGCAAGGGCCGGAAACTGGTGCTGGCCAGGCGCATGTTGCGCATCGAACGCGGCACGATGGCCACCCCCAGGCCTTCGCCGACCAGGTTGACGATGGTTTGCTGCATGTTGATCTCCAGGCCGATGTTTGGCGTCACCCCGTGCTGCAGGCAGTAGCCGCAGATCATGTCGTGCAGGGCAGGGGCGATGCGCCGGGGCACGATGATGAAGGTCTCGTCAGCCAGTTCGCGCGGCTCCACCAGCGCTTGCCCGGCCAGGCGGTGGCCGGGGGGCAGCACCAGGGTCATTTCCTCGCGATACAGCGTGACCGTCTCAAGGCCCGTGCAATCCTGCGGGCGGTACATGATCGCCACATCCTTGTTGCCGCTGCTGATGTCCTGGGCCAGGTCCAGCGGCAAGGTTTCGGTGAGCTTGAGGTTCACCTGCGGATACAGCGCAGCATAGCGCCGGGTAATGGCCGGGGTGATGCTGTAGGCCGTGGACATCATGAACCCCACCGACAATTCGCCCGCCGCCCCCCGCGCTGCAGCCAGGGCATTGCGCTTGGCCTGTTCAAAAGCGGCGAACACCGTGCCGGTGTCGAGGTAGAAGCGCTGGCCGGCCTCGGTCAGCTCCACCCGCCGGCGCGAGCGGTCGAACAGCTTGACCCCCAGCTCTTCCTCCAGCAACGCGATCTGCCGTGACAGCGGCGGTTGGGAGATGTGCAGCCGTTCGGCGGCGCGGCCGAAATGCAGGGTTTCGGCCAGGGTGCGGAAGTACTGAAGGTGGCGCAGTTCGATCATGATGCTCTCAAAGGTATCAGTCGATGCTTGATTATGTATTGGAAAATATAACTGTGCCTCCCTAATGTGAACCTGCAACACCCCTTCGGCCCCGGCGGCGCCACAAGCGCCGCCCGCCGGCATAGTCACAAGCTATAGAACAAGAAAAAGGTGACGCTAATGACCGCTTTGACCGACCCTGTTCGCCCTGGCCTGCCCGCTGTTCCCGAATGTGATATCGCCCATGACAGCGACCCTCTGGTGCGCCAGGCCTTCCGCCGTGCGCTGCGCCTGATGGAGCGTGGCATCGCCGTGTTGATCCGCGGCGAGACCGGTACCGGCAAGGAGATCCTCGCCCGCGCCCTGCATGCCCACAGCCAGCGCCGCGCCGCCCAGCTGGTGGCGCTGAATTGCGCGTCCATCCCCGAGACGCTGATCGAAAGCGAGCTGTTCGGCTACAGCCGTGGCGCCTTCTCCGGTGCACTGCCGGGGGGCAAGAAGGGCAAGGTGCAGCAGGCCGATGGTGGCACGCTGTTTCTCGATGAAATCGGCGACATGCCGTTCGAGCAGCAGACCCGACTGCTGCGGGTAATTGCCGAACGCGAAGTGACCCCTCTGGGTGCCGAGCGCAGCGTGCCGGTGAACTTCGCCCTGGTCTGCGCCACGCACCAGGACCTGGCGGCGCGGGTGGCCGATGGCAGCTTCCGTGAAGACTTGTTCTATCGCATCGCCACCGGCGTAGTGGAGCTGCCGCCGCTGCGCGAGCGCAATGACCGCGGCGAGCTGCTGTGCAACATGGTCGCCTACGAGCTGCCAGGCTGCGACCCACGCCAGGTGCTGAGCGAAGTCTGGGCGCTGCTGCTGGCGCACCCGTGGCCCGGGAACCTGCGCCAGATGCGCGCGGTAGTGCGCTACGCCTGCGCGGTGATGGAAGGCGCGCGCATCCAGCGCTGCGACCTGCCGCTGGACTTCCTCGGGCAGTGCCAGGCGCCGCGCCCGCTGCCGGCCAACATCACCCCGATCCGCCGCCCGGCGCAACAGGGCGATGAGCGCGCCGACGTGCTCGGCACCCTCCAGGCATGCCGCTGGAACATGTCTGCCGCCGCCCGCGAGCTGGGTATCTGCCGGCCCTCGCTGTACCGGGTGATGCGCCGGCTGGACATCCCGCCGCTCAAGGAACAGCTGGCACTGGGTGCTTGCGGTACCGCCTGAGCCCGTTCTCGTTCGCACATACGACCAACGCCCTTTGCCATGCAGAGGGCGCGCCTGGCTACGGCCTTTTGAAGGGATAACCACCATGAGCAACACTGCCGTGCACGCTGCACTGAATTTCACCCTGGCCGGGCGCACCGCGCTGGTTACCGGCGCCGCCCGAGGCATCGGCCACGCCATTGCTGCGGCGCTGGGGTATGGCGGGGCGCGGGTCGCGCTGTGCGACCTGGACCCGGACGCTGCCGAACTGGCTGCTGCGCGCTTGCGCGAACAGGGCGTCGAGGCGATTGGCGTGGGGGTTGATGTGGCCGACGAGGCGCAGGTGCAGGCGATGGTCGAGCAGGTCGAGGCGCAGCTGGGTGGCGTCGACATCCTGGTCAACAACGCCGGGATCGTCTCCACCGCGCCGCTGCTGGAAGTGACCACGGCGGAGTGGAACCGGGTGATGGCCATCGACCTCAACAGCGTGTTCTTCTGCGCCAAGGCCGTGCTGCCGGGCATGATGGCGCGGCGTGGCGGGCGCATCATCAATATCGCCTCGGTGGCTGGCAAGCGTGGCGGCGGGTTGTTGGGCAACAGTTGCTACGCGGCGGCCAAGGGCGCGGTGATCGCCCTGACCAAGGGCCTGGCGCGCGAGGCGGGGCCTTACGACATCACGGTCAATGCCGTATCGCCCGCCTTGACCGATACCGAGATGACCAGCGTGCTGGCGCCGCAGGCCAGGGCTCAGGTGCTGGCACAGATGCCGCTTGGGCGGGCGGGAACACCGCGGGATATTGCGGCGGCGGTGTGCTTCCTGGCGTCGGCCGAGGCGGGGTTCGTGACCGGGGAAATCATGGATGTGGATGGTGGCTTCATG
The DNA here is from genome assembly GCF_001320205.1 of Pseudomonas sp. NBRC 111123. NCBI lineage: Bacteria > Pseudomonadati > Pseudomonadota > Gammaproteobacteria > Pseudomonadales > Pseudomonadaceae > Pseudomonas > Pseudomonas sp. NBRC 111123. The sequence continues at coordinate 12,927 of NZ_BCAZ01000035.1, read as the reverse complement.
CGCGACTGATAGAGCGTCGGGGCCGCAAAGCGACCCCGCCCATCTCAAGCCTGCCAGATCCCTTTGCCCGCCAAGCGTTCCCGGTCATGTGGCTGGTTGAAGTCCTGCAACGGGCCCTTGGGCACGATGCCGTTCGGGTTGATGGTCTTGTGGCTCATGTAGTAGTGCTTCTGGATGTGCTCCATGTTCACGGTGCTGGCCACACCCGGCCACTGGTACAGCTCACGCAGCCAGTTGGACAGGTTGTGGTAGTCGCTCAGGCGGCGCAGGTTGCACTTGAAGTGGCCGTGGTACACCGCATCGAAACGCACCAGGGTGGTGAACAGGCGCACATCGGCCTCGGTCAGGTACTCGCCCGCCAGGTAGCGATTGCGGCTCAGCAGGTCTTCCAGGTGATCCAGTTCGTTGAACACCTCATCGAAGGCAGCCTCATAGGCATCCTGCGTGGTGGCGAAGCCTGCGCGGTACACGCCGTTGTTCACGGCCGGGTAGATACGTTCGTTCAACGCTTCGATGGCCGGGCGCAGCGGCTCGGGATACAGATCCAGCGTGTTGCCGGTCAGCTCGTTGAACGCGCTGTTGAAGATGCGGATGATCTCTGACGACTCGTTGTTGACGATGCGCTTTTCTTGCTTGTCCCACAGCACGGGCACGGTCACGCGGCCGGTGTAGTGCGGGTCGTCCTGGGTGTAGCGCTGGTGCAGGTACTGCAGGGCATCGAGGTGGTCGCCGCTGGAGCCTTGATGTTGATCGAAGGTCCAGCCATGGTCCTGCATCAGCCAGCTGACCACCGACACATCGATCAGTGGCTCAAGGCCTTTGAGTGCGCGCAAGATCAGGGTGCGATGGGCCCATGGGCAGGCCAGCGAAACGTACAGGTGATAGCGACCGGCTTCGGGGGCGGGCAGTGGGTTGCGACGCTGGGCGTTTTCGCGTTTGAAGGTGCCGTCCTTGCCGTTTTCATACCACTGGTCGTGCCAGCGACCGTCGATCAAAAGGCCCATGATGAGCTCCTCGGAAACAAAATTGTTTGTCGTTGGAGCCCAGTCTAGGGGAAATCGTTCGAACAACTAGCGCAAAGAATGCCCTCTAACTATCTAGTTATTCGATTGGTTTCGTGCGGCCCAATAGCCACGTGCGGTGGTGAATGCCTGTTCGCGATCTTGCCCCAGACCACGCAGCGCCAGGGCCATGGTCGCCACCACGGCCATTTCGCCGTAGCTGTCTTCTGCCTCGCCGCGCCACACTGCCAGCAACTGCTCGGGCTGCAGGCTGGGGGGTTTCACGTGGCGGCGTTCGCTGAGCGCCGGCCATTCCTCATCCCAGGCTTCGCCTGCGCGGGTGCCGTAAAGGTGGCTGATGACATCGGGATTGACCTCGATCTCGCCACCATCGCCCTTGATCACTACGGCATGGTCGCCGAGCAGGCGGCTGGCTTCACGGTGCACAGCCTGGTAGCCGGGGTGGAAGATGCTCTGCAGGCCACAACGCGCACTCAGCGGATTGAGCACCCGCGCCAAGGAATGGATGGGCGAGCGCAGGCCCAGGGTGTTGCGCAGGTCAATCATCCGCTGCAGCTGCGGCGCCCAGTCGTGCAGCGGGGCGAATGCCAGGCGCTGCTGGTCGAGGGCCTGGCTGACCGCGGCCCAGTCGCGGCACAGTGGGATTTCCAGCAGTGCCAGCAACTGTTCGGTATACATGCGCCCAGCGGTGTGCGCGCCGCCCCCGTGCATGAGGATGCGCACGCCATTGGCGGCCAGGCACTTGGCGCTGAGCAGGTACCAGGGCAGATGGCGCTTCTTGCCGGCGTAGGTCGGCCAGTCGATGTCCACGGCAATGCGCGGCGCCTGCAGGTGCGCGCGCAGGGCTTCGGTGAAGCCGGCGAGCTCTTCGGCGCTTTCTTCCTTGTGCCGCAACAGCATCAGGAAGGCACCCAGCTGGGTGTCTTCGACCTTGCCTTCGAGCAGCAGGGTCATGGCGGCGCGGGCTTCCTCGCGGGTCAGGCCGCGGGCGCCGCGTTTGCCTTTGCCAAGGATGCGCACGAATTCGGCGAAGGGGTGTTCGGCCGGGGTTTCCAGGGTCAGCGGGCGGGCGTCGGTCATATGCAATTGGTCGGCTTGGGCAGGCCCGCCAGCTTGGCGGCGAGTTTGGCGGGGGTGCCGTTGAACAGGCGGTTGAGGTGCGGGCTGTTGCCCTTTTCCGTGCCCAGCTTGAGCGCGGTGTACTTGATCAGCGGGCGGGTGGCCGGCGACAGCTGGTACTCATCGTAGAACTGGCGCAGCAGTTCGAGGATTTCCCAGTGGTCGGCGGTCAGTGCGATGCTTTCGCGCTCGGCCAGGGCCTCGGCGACGGGGTGCGACCAGTCTTGCAGGTCGACCAGAAAGCCGTCCTTGTCCAGGGCGATGGCGCGTTCGCCAACGTTCAGCGTACTCATAGCCAGCTATTGACCTTGTCGTAGTGCAGCGACAGCTCGACGAAGGCCTGGTAGTCCACGGCCTTGGCCAGCGTGCTGCTGATGGCACGGGCCTGCAGGTCTTCGTCGAGGGCGAACAGGCGTTGTGCCAAGTTGGCAACCTGCAACTGGCGCTGGGCGTCGCTGCCTTCGCGCAGGGCGTAGACGGCGTCTCCGCACAGCAGCACGCCGTCTTCAGCGCCCAGCAGGCGCAGGCAGCTGTCCAGGCGCTCGTCGCCGAACGGGGAGTGGGATAACACGTGAAGGGTTGGCATCAGAGCGTCACCACTTGGTCGAAACGGGCAATCAGGGCTTTCAGGGCGCCATCGTCCAGCGCCTCCACCGGCAGCTCCAGGCCATCGGCGGCCAGGCCACGGCGCGCCAGGCTATGCTGGCAGGCGAACAGCTCCTCGACGCCGAACATCGGCAGCGCCTGCAGGTTGGCGGCGAGGTTCTTCTGCTGCACGGCGGCCGGTTGCTGGCCGGGTGCCAGTTGTAACACGCCGTCATCAAGGAACAGCATGGCCAGCGGCAAGTCGAACGCGCCACCGGCCAGGGCAATATCCAGCGCTTCGCGGGCGGACGGGCCGTTCCACGGCGCCTGGCGGCTGATGATCAACATCGATTTGGCCATTTCAGTCGCCTCCGAAGCAGACCAGGCGGTCGGCAGTTTGCGCGGCTTCATGCAACTGGCCGAGGCCAGACAGCGCCCACGGCTTGGGCAGGTTCACTGCCGGGCGCTGGTAGCGGCTGGCTTCGGCTTCGTCGAGCACACCACGGCGCAGCGCGGCGGCGATGCACACCACCGCATCGAGCCGGTTGATGTCGATGAATGCACGCCACTGGGCGGCGATGTCTTGTTCATCCTGGGGGGCGACCACGTTGGCCGAAGCGCTGTGCACCCCGTCTTGATAGAAGAACAGCCGGGCAATCTCATGCCCGCCAGCCAGCACCGCCTCGGCGAAGCGCAAGGCGCGGCGCGCGGAGGGCGCGTGGGCCGGGGAAAAAACCGCGATAGCGAATTTCATGGATAACTCGTGCAAAGGAATGCCGCCATGATAAAGCAAAAAAGCCCGACCCCGCTTGTACCTGGCGGGTCGAGCTTCCTGTACCTGAGGCTGATGCTATCCCTGTGGGCGCTGGCTTGTCGTGGCGACGAACCGCTGCGATAGGCCGCGCAGCAGCCCCCTGGCCTTAACAGAAGGGCACAAGACTCAAGCCTGTTCCTTTCTCTCCGGCAGGAACCAGTTCAACACCAGGGCGCAGATACCGCCGGTAGCCACACCCGATTCCAGCACATTGCGGATTGCAGCCGGCATGTGCGCGAGGAACTCCGGCACCTGCGCCACACCCAGGCCCAACGCCAGCGATACGGCGATGATCAGCAGGGCACGGCGGTCCAGGCGGGTACTGGCCAGAATGTTGATGCCCGACGCGGCAACCGCACCGAACATGACCATGGCCGCGCCACCCAGCACCGGCTCAGGCACTGCCTGAATCACACCGGCCACGCTCGGGAACAGGCCCAGCAGCACCAGCATCACGGCAATCCAGATGCCGATGTGGCGGCTGGCAATCCCGGTCAGCTGAATCACGCCGTTGTTCTGGGCGAAGATCGAACTTGGGAAGGTGTTGAACAGGCCAGCCAGCAGCGAGTTGGCACCGTTGACCAACACACCGCCCTTGATGCGCGACATCCACAGCGGGCCTTCGACCGGCTGGCGCGAGACCTTGCTGGTGGCGGTGACGTCACCAATGGCTTCCAGCGAAGTCACCAGGTAGATGACCAGCATCGGGATGAACAGCGCCCACGAGAAACCCAGGCCGAAGTGCAGCGGCGTTGGTACCTGAAACAGTGCGGCCTCGTGCATACCGGTGAAGTCCAGGCGGCCGAGGTAGCCAGCCAGGGCATAGCCGACCGCCAAGGCAATGACGATCGCGCAGCTGCGCATCCACACTACCGGGATGCGGTTGAGGATCACGATCACCGCCAGCACAGCGCCCGACAGCAGCAGGTTTTCGCCGTTGGCAAAGGTGCCATTGGCCATGGCGCCGAAGCCTCCACCCATGCTGATCAGGCCGACCTTGATCAGGGTCAGGCCGATCATCAGCACGACGATACCGGTCACCAGCGGGGTGATCAGGCGTTTGACGAAGGGCAAGATGCGCGACACGCCCATCTCGACAAAGGAGCCGGCAATCACCACACCGAAGATCGCCGCCATCACGCTTTCGACCGGCGTGCCTTGCTTGACCATCAGCGCACCGCCGGCAATCAGCGGCCCGACGAAGTTGAAGCTGGTGCCCTGGACGATCAACAGCCCGGCACCGAACGGGCCGAAGCGCTTGCACTGGACGAAGGTGGCGATACCGGAGATCACCAGCGACATGGAGACGATGAGGTTGGTATCGCGAGCCGAAACGCCCAGCGCCTGGCAGATGAGCAGGCCAGGGGTAACGATCGGCACAATGATCGCCAGCAGGTGCTGCAGGGCTGCCAGCAGGCCGATCAACAGCCGTGGCTTGTCCTCGAGGCCAAGTACCAGTTCGTTGGCAGGCGCCGCCGCGCCTGGGCTGTGTTCGTGTGAGCTCATCGGTGAAGCTGCCCCGGAAGAAAAAAGGAGCGCATTCTACGGGCTGAAGTGCGATTGCGGTAGGGGAATGCACGATGGCGGCATGATCGGCGACCATTTGCATGGTTTTCTGACTTTTAGGTCAGCGTTTGTGAGGTCGGCGGGTTGGGTTTGGGTTTTGTGGTGGGGCGTAAATCGAGCGCCGCCCGCGCGGCGCATCGCGGATGAATCCGCTCCTACATTTGTTGCAACGTGCCAAACCTGTAATGCCATCTTCGCCTGCCTTGGCGCATGTCTTGAGCCCTACAAACAAGGCTGACAACCATGGCCTCACAGGCATGGCCACGTTGCAACAACTGTAGGAGCGGATTCATCCGCGATGCGCCGCGCGGGCGGCGCTCGATCTCACAGGCGCCAAACCTCTCAAGGCCAGCACCTCGCACCCCACCCCATTTCCATCACGCAAAGAAAAGCCCGCCGAAGCGGGCTTTCTCAAGCAGCAATCAATCAGTCATCACGACCCATGATGCCAAACAGCTGCAGCAAGCTGATGAACAGGTTGTAGATCGACACATACAGGCTGATGGTCGCCATGATGTAGTTACGCTCACCCCCATGAATGATCGCGCTGGTCTGGAACAGAATGCAGACCGACGAGAACAGCACGAAGCCAGCGCTAATTGCCAGTTGCAGGCCGCTGATCTGGAAGAAGAAGCTGGCAACCACCGCGCCAAGCAGCACAAAGAAGCCAGCGGTGATGAAGCCACTGAGGAAGCTCATGTCCTTGCGAGTGATCAGCACATAGGCCGACAGACCACCGAACACCAGCGCGGTCATGGCAAACGCCGAGCTGACCACTTCGGCGCCACCGGCCATGCCCAGGTAGCGGTTGAGGATCGGGCCGAGAATGAAGCCCATGAAACCGGTGAGGGCAAAGGTGGACACCAGGCCCCAAACCGAATCACGCAGTTTGGCGGTGAGGAAGAACAGACCGTAGAAGCCGATCAGCACGACGAACACGTTCGGGTAACCGACACGCATCTGCTGTGCGACGAAGGCCATGACACCGCTGAAGGCGAGGGTAAGTGCCAGCAGGCTGTACGTGTTGCGCAGGACCTTGCTGACCTCCTGCTGCTCGGCCTGCTGGCCGTGGTGTACGGCATAATCCTGTTCGCGCATGGCGACACTCCTTATGGATCCGTGGTTTGAGACGTTCAGATGCAAGCAGTCTAACAGAGCCTCCGCAACCCGCGACACAGAGAGTTTGACAGCGTGTTTCATTACGGTATTATGGCGGCCGCAAAACGAGCTGGAAGCGTGGCCGAGTGGTTTAAGGCAACGGTCTTGAAAACCGTCGATGGGCAACTATCCTAGAGTTCGAATCTCTACGCTTCCGCCATATTCAAAGCCCTGATTATTCAGGGCTTTTTGCGTTTCTGGAGGGCGGAAAACTTGACGCTTAAAAGGCCAAGTGTTCCGCAACTTTTCGATGGTGTTCCGCGACTCTTCCGTAAAAAAGGTTTCATCGGTTGGTTTCACGATCTCCCGACGCGGCGGTAAACGGTCTGCGTGATCCGCTTATCCGTGTGCCCTAGTAGCCTACTCGCGTGCGCCAGGTCTTCAATGTCGCCCGCTGCTTTAGGGCGGATATCGCGAAACTGGAATTGACGAATGCTGTCGGCCAGGACGCTATCAAGGTCCTCCATCGCTTTGGCGGCGGCCTTTGATCTAGCATCATCAACGCGAAGGCGTAGCATCGCTGGCGTCACGTTGCGGCCGTCCTCTGTCACTATGAGGTACGGGTTGCGAACCCCTCGCCTTGCGTTGGTTCAGAAGGCGCTGCACCAGTATCCCCAGCTGGCAGGTCTCTATTTCCGACTCAAGACTTATCCACTTTTTTGTCGTTTTTCCCTGAGCGAAGTGCAGAAAGCCATCAACCACGTCTGTCGCCCGGGTGGCCCGTGCATCCGCTGGACGTTGATCGGTCAGATAGCCCAAATCCATGGCATCGCGCAGCTCGGAAGCGGCTTGCTCGTGGACAGCAGCCCAGATCGTCGGCCCTGCATAGAAGTCCCTAGGTGTCTCCTTGTTTTTGCGGATACCGGTCGCGGGGTTTGGGCGGTCAGTAATGCCCCACTCCTTTGCCATGTTGAATATGTGAGAGAGAAGGGCGGTCTCTCGATTCGCCCTGACCTTGCCTGTCCGTCTATCTCGATACTGGCCAAGTACTTGAGGTGTAATCAGTTCCTGCAGGCACAGGGATTGCTTGGCCGCCATATCGCGGCAGTGAATAGAGGGGAGAGGGAATTGCCGATTGTCCGATTCAGCTCACAGATCGGCTCGGCGGATTTGCGGAAAATCGGGCGTTCGCTATGGTGGCAATTAACCACCTAACTACAACTAAAGTCGTAGGAGAACGGCATGAGAATTCGCGGTGATGTGTTTTGGGATTGGGCAGACCCCACGTTGCACCATCGCACTCATGACGAGACGCTCGCCGATGGAACCTACATCGATGTTCAGGTGCGACTGTCGCGGACAGGCAACACGCAGCTGTTCATCGGGGTATATGCATCCGGTGGCATGCCCGTCCACGAGGAGGCCTTTGATTCTCGGCCTGGTGAGTCGATGACCAAGGCTCTGGCGTGGGGCGTGGGGCGCGCACGGTGGATCGCAGTAGAGAGTATTGGTACTCGTGGAACAAGCGCAGCTGCGAAGTGACCCTTTAGATGTAAAAAAATGTAACGCTCACGTTCTGCAGTAGATTCAGCGGGGCAGCTGTGTATGCTGCCTCTCTGGTCAAGATTTGAAAGTGAAGGGTTCGTTCCATGCGCAATCGCGGCACCGTTTATTGGGAGTGGGCCAACCCGGAGTTGCATTTTCGCAACTACGATGAGCGCTTGCCCTGCGGCACTCTGATCAACATCCAAGCGCGTCTTTCTTTAGAGAACGTCACGCAACTTTTCATAGGCATCTACGGGGATAAGGGTGTGCCGTTGCTTGAAGAGCATCATCCAGATTGCCGTGGACAGAAATTGTCTGTGGCCATGGCTTGGGCGCTCGAGCGTGCAGTCGATTGGGTCGCCGTGAGGTTTCCAGCCCCAACTATCCCAGGGCCAGAACCGCTTCCACGCAAAGGCTCACGCCTTCATAAGTAACGATGTCTTGCAAACGGAACGCTCGTTAGAAAGGATTAGTCGTATCTCCATCGGAGGCGCAATTGAGGCGCCCAGTTGGAGAGAGTAATGAGCCTTCAAGCCACCAGTCATGACCTTTACGTGCATACCTACCTTGGATACCAGGCATCAATCTACGTGCTCTGGGGGGCGAGTGATGAGTCTCCCACCGGCATGTTGGTTGAAGTGGGGAAACCAGGCGGTACCCCGAGAACGCTACGAGCGAGTCGGCAATTTTCTTCTTCTACAGAAGCCATTCTTGAAGGAAAGGTAATGGCCGAGCAGTACGTTCAGAATCAGGCGGGCAGATCCTGAGCTACGTCTTGGACCTCGCGTGCATAGCGCTCACTCCGCCCTCGTTCATAAAACACCCAGGGTGGGTTTGCGGGGCTGGCTGGCCATAACTGAGAACGTACAAGTGATCGAGCAGGCCGTAATTCTTTTGCACCTGGGTGATGGTCCGACGAGCAACCGTGCCGGTGTCGTCGCGGGCCTCGTCCACCTCGCGGAGCAGAACTGTATCGCTGACGGCGAATAGGGGAAGGCGCTGGATGCTGGCACGGCGCCACGTTTTGCGAGAGGGGTAGTTCTTTGATATAACGCCCGGCCATTTCACAGGAAGGAACCTCATGAAACGCACCATCATTGGAGCAATGCTTGTCGCAGTAACCTCGCTTTCTCTCAGCGGCTGCTTCGAGGCAGAGGCCGAACAGAAGCCGAAGGAACAGAAGGAAGTCAGCGACAAGTTCTATGAGATCTCGGAACCTGATGAAAGCCAGGATCAGGGGTTCAAGCCATGATGCGCTCGCTTACATTGGCGCTCACTGGGGCGTTAGCTGTAGGACTAGTCGGCTGTAAAGAAGACGCCGCCGACACTGCCGCCTACGAACCCACTGCCGAGCACTGCCAGCCCGACTACCTGAAAGCGCTTCCAGACAACAAGGCTCGCGAAGACCTGGTAGAGAAGTGCATGACTGGTGGCTCGTACAAGAAGTCCGAACCGAAGACCTGGTAACGTCCGCTCGTCTTCAGTCAGCGCCGCCACATTGGGCGGCGTTTTCGTTTTCGGGGAAGGCGCTGGCGGGCAGCGCCGAGTTTTTGATGAACTTCTGAGAAGCGATTCTGCTCTGAGCTTTGCACCGCGAAATGCATGCTTCGCGGCCTACAAGCTCAACAATTGCTCGCGGAAGTTCAGGAATGTTCTCGGAAGATTTTTACGGCATGTACCTCGTTGCCGAGGTAGTGCTCGTGGTTGCAGTTCTGGCCGTTGCGCTGCATTTCAGCCAAGACACGTAGGTCGGTCGCTGGCGGGCAGCGCCGGAGGGTCAGGTGGTCGCGCGAACTTTGAAGCTCAGCATGGCGGTTGCGTCGTCGTTGAAGTACTGCGCCAGTTCCTGATACGCCCTGTACTTGGCCAGACTGCGTGTCGCCGCCCACACGCGCTGAACGTACTGGCGGGCATCGCCAAGCATGTACCTGACGTCATCCCAGTCGTACATGCAGTTGGTGAGCACTTCCCACTGCTTGAGCGGCAGCGTCTGGGCTATTTCGCCGTACTGCATCTCTCACGTTGGGTGGTAGTTGCGGATGCGCTTCTTCGGGTCGCTGTCGAGGATGGCGCCGATGCGCGCAGGTTTTCTTCCTTCACTTTGGCTGCCTTCTCGCGCCGACGCTTGCCGCGCTCCGCCTGGTCCATTGCCATGGCCGATACCTCCCAAGCCGCTGGGCGGCAGATTGATGTGTTGCTGGCGCCGGCCGTGCTGGACGCGTGCGTTGATGCGTTTCATGCTGCTTTCTGCTGATTCCAGGCCCCGACAGCGGCAAAGATCTTGGCGGCCTCTGCCTCGTCGAGCGTTGAGTCGGCAGGGATGGCGATCCAACCGGCCGCCACCAGGTGATTAGGATTGGCCGCGGCCCGTAGGTCTAAGTAGGTCGCCTCGCTCACGTCGGTCAGGTGCTCGGCGCGGTAGTTGCCTGGCGGCGCCACCTCGATCGACGTGTTGTACCGCTTTCCAAACTCCGTCCGGCAAAGCACGCTGAGGTAGATGGTCCACCGGTGCGGGATATTGCAAACGGCGTCGACGACCTGGCGCACGCGGATCTGCTTGAGCTTCTTCCAGTTGATCAGTACCTGCTGGCCGCTGGGGTCGATGTTCACCACGGCGGCGTGGTTGGCCGAGACCAGGGCCCGGCATGTCCTCTCCAGGCGTGCCCGCATGGTGTGGGGCTTGCGCTTGCTCATTAGGAATACCTCTTGCAGGGGCTGAACCTTGATTGGCGACAGGCAGTCGATTCGGTGGATGCTAGCCTTAGGTCGCGTGAATGCTTATTCAGGGACTGGACTGGGCTGGAGGACACATGAAGTTTCACGAGTTCAGCATCAGTGGGAAAGCGCCCGTTCCCGGCACGGCGAAGCCATTCCAGACATTCCCTGTATGGGCCAGGAAGCTCTGGCCGCTGCCAATCCTGTTGCTCGCCACACTGGCTCGGCTGTATGGCTCAACCGCTTCTGCCATATGGTGCGACGAGGGTTCCAGCTTGTTGATGAGCCAGTACTCACCCTCGCTCATCTGGTTCCACAGCGCCCATGATGTACACCCACCGCTTTACTTTGTGCTTCTACACGCCTGGATAGGCGCATTTGGGGACAGCCTCTTTTCGATCAGGTTTCTCAGCGTACTGACGGGTATCGGTACGGTAGCCCTGGGCATTTGGTTGGTCTATCAGGTTGCAACACGCTATGCAGCAGTCGTGGCCGGGGTACTGCTGGCGTTGCTGCCCATTGCCGTGCGTTATAGCCAGGAAGTGCGCATGTACGCACTGATGGGGTTATGGCTGCTGGGCGCAACCATCGCACTTGTCTATTGGGTAAGAAACCCTGGGCGCCACCGTTACCTGGTCATCTATGCGCTGTTGATGACAGCCAGTTTTTATACCCATTATTTCACTGGCCTGTGCGCACTTTCGCACTGGGCCTACCTGCTCATTGTGCGCGGCGAAAAACAGCGCCTCATCACGTTGCCGGCATGGTGGGGCGCCAACTGCGTTATCGCGATCCTGTATGCCCCCTGGATACCCGGCCTGATAGACCTGCTGCAGCACCTTGACCAACTCAAGGCGGGTGGCGACATTGGCTGGATTTCGCCCATCAGCATGGACTCACTGCCATCGACAATCTGGCTGTTTTTGACCCTGACGGATGGCCAGGATCTGAAATGGCCGGTCTACCTCGCATTGCCACTGGCGCTGGCGCTGGTAACAGGGGCCGTCTGCCTGCGTGATCGGAGCCCGTACAGATTTCACGTGTTACTGGCGATCTATGCGTTTCTTCCGTTGATCGTGGTCTTTCTTGTCTCGTGGAGCGTACCGCTGCTGGTCGAGCGCTACTTGATGTTTTCCGCCTTGGGGCTGCCGATGATACTGGCAGTCGCGATTGATCGAATGCGGCATCAATCTCGCTACGCTGCCGTCGCCATGCTGGCGACAGTGCTGGCTGTAGAACTGGTCGGCTTGCGTAATGACTACCACACGGATGATGAGCAGTTCGACAAGTTGGTCAACTACGTCAATGAAAACTACCAGGCGAATGACCGTATCGTGGTCAGCGACCTTTTCTGGTATTTCGGCTATGTCTACTACAACAAGACTGGTTCGGTGCCGCTGCTCTATACACCACCCCAGGCCAATGGCGCTTCCGGGCGACCAGGTAATTATGGGTTTGGCACACTGGTCAACAATGAGGCCGACAAGATCTATCTCGACAGCCTCGAAAAACTACCCGTCGGTCAAACCAGAGTGTGGTTGGTGAGCAACAGCGCACCGCCCGATGATTTCGCGCCCATTCCGAATAATTGGAACAAGGTCAGCACGCTGAAAGTTGGCGATACCCAAGTACGCCTTTATACGTTGGGGGGGCAGTAGACGTCTTGGGGTTGCGCGGGGGCGTTCACGTCGTCATACCAAACCAGGCGCTCGATGCGATAGATTGTCCAGGTCTTGGAAAATCCATCAGGAAAGAGATGAGAAAGTACCTCAATCTGGCTGTCGCATTGCTCGCCCCGTTGGTGGTCGCTGCCTGCACGACAACGGGCGCGGGCACGCCGCCTGGCGAAGATCAGATCACAAGCCCCACGTATAGCAGAAGTGACTTGTACGGCCTCTGGTACTCCAACGCCGATGACGGCACCTCCCAGGCGCTGGCGCTGTTGCTGCTCAAGGCGGATGGGTCGGCAACCGACTTTCTGATCGTCACTGAAAAGAACGCGATGCAAAAAATCGTACAGCAGTCGTCGTGGTCGTATGACGCTGAACGCAATGTGTTCGAGCAAACCGTCAGCGAAGTCTCCACTCAGAACGGCAAAGCCCCCGCGACCATCACGCATCCGCAGGAAGTCATCCGGGCATCGGTCGAGCTGGTAAAACTGGATAACAAAGTGATGGGCATCAAATTCAAGCGGGAAGATGGCGAGGTCACCGGTTACCTCAAGGGCAGTGCCGCCATGCTCGAAAAGCTCAAGCGCATCGAGTAAGCGTTATCCCGTGGTGCCTTATCGTTGCGCTTTCTGCCGCTGCGAACGCTGCAGACGGGTAACCACGATCTGCACGCAGGCTGCCACCAGGCACAGCACGCCGATTTTCCAGTTGCCCTCAAGCGCAAAATGCTCGGCCAGTTTCCCCGCGAGGATCACGCTCACAAAGATGGCCACAGGCAGGATCAGTTTGTTCA
>NZ_BCAZ01000034.1:0-65848 GCF_001320205.1 Pseudomonas sp. NBRC 111123 | reverse complement strand
CAAAACGCACGACAGGCTCAGCGCAACTGCGGGCCCTGGAAGCCCATCCACATGGCCAAGTGCTCGGCCACGCTGGCACCAATGCGCTTGGAGAAGCGATCGAATGGCGATTCCTGCACGGTGTAGTCGACCAGATCCTTCTCACCAACGATTTCACGCGCCACATAGCTGGCACTGCCCAACCCATCCACCAACCCCAGCGCCTTGGCCTGCTCACCTGACCAGACCAGGCCACTGAACAATTCCGGATGCTCCTTATCCTTCAAGCGGTCTCCCCGCCCCTGCTTGACCATGGCAATGAACTGCTGGTGGGTGGTATCCAGCACACCCTGCCAGAACGCACGCTCATCAGGCTTTTCTGGCGAGAACGGGTCAAGGAAGGCTTTGTGCTCACCCGCTGTATAGGTACGGCGCTCGACACCCAGCTTCTCCATGGAACCCACGAAGCCGTAGCCGGCCGCCGTCACGCCAATGGAGCCAACCAGACTGGCCTTGTCAGCATAGATTTCATCCGCGGCACTGGCGATGTAGTAGGCACCGGAAGCCCCCAGATCGGCGATTACCGCATACAGCTTGATATCTGGGTGCTCACCACGCAGACGACGAATTTCATCGTACACATAGCCCGCCTGCACCGGGCTGCCGCCCGGACTGTTGATGCGCATGACCACGGCTTTGGTCTTGGGGTCCTTGAACGCATCGCGCAGGCTCTTGACCAGGTTGTCGGCACTGGCGGCCTCCTGATCGGCAATTACCCCGCGCACCTCTACCAACGCAGTGTGATTGCCGCTGCGCGAGGTGGCCTTGTCCATGTCCATCAATGGCGTGAACAGCACCAGAATGCCGAACAGGTAGACGAAGGTCAGCAGTTTGAAGAAGATCCCCCAGCGCCGAGCCCGACGCTGCTCCTGAACACCGGCCAGCAAGGTCTTCTCCAGCAGCTTCCAGCTCTTCTGCTCGACACGAACCTCTTCGTTCTGCGCTTCACGCGCCTCGCGGGCGAGGCGCTCCTCGTCGGTTTCGTTAACCGGCGCTTTCCACTCGTCAGCCATGCTCACCTACCTTGGAATTGAACTTGCCTGGAACCGGCCAGCCACTCGCGCAGCTGGGAAAAATGCTCGATACACACCTGCGGGCCGAACTCGGCCAGCGCCTGCAGCGACATGGCACCATAGCCCACCGCCACCGAATGCATGCCGGCATTACTGGCCATTTGCAGGTCGAATGCCGAATCTCCGACCATCAGCGCCCGCCCGGGTTCGACGCCGCAATGCCCGAGGATTTCTTCGAGCATCAGTGGGTGCGGCTTGCCACGGGTTTCATCAGCGGCACGGGTGATGTCGAAGAACTGCTCCCATCCATTGGCCTTGAGCACGCGGTCCAGCCCGCGGCGCGCCTTGCCAGTCGCCACTGCCAGGCGATAGCCTTCGGCACGGAACGCATCCAGCGACTCGACAACACCCTCGAACAAGGGCGAAGGCTGCTGATCCAGGGCCATGTAGATGTCGGCGTAGTGCCGGCGGAAAGTTTCGACCTGCAACGGATCAAGGTGCGGATACAGCGTCGAGATGGCCTCCCCCAGCGCGAGGCCGATGATGCCCTTGACCGCACCCTCGGGGCTAGGCGCTTCGCCGGCACGCTCGGCAGCGGCATTCATCGACTCGACGATGCGGCCGATGCTGTCGGCCAGGGTGCCATCCCAATCGAAAATCAGTAACTCATAGTCACGGCGCACTGAGTCGCTCCACGGTTTTCGCCCACACCTCATCCACTGGCGCCTCAAGCTTGAGCTCACCGCCATCGGGCAGCGGCACGGTCAGGGCATAGGCATGCAGGAACAGACGCTTGCCACCCAGCTCGCGAATCTCGCGACTGAAGTCTTCGTCGCCATACTTGCTGTCACCGGCGATCATGTGGCCGGCATGCAAGGTGTGCACGCGGATCTGGTGGGTGCGACCGGTAATCGGGCGCGCCTCGACAATGGTGGCGAACTCGCCGAAACGGCGCAGCACGCGGAAAAGGGTCAGCGCCTCCTTGCCTTCATCGTTGACCTCGACCATGCGCTCGCCGGAGCGCAGGTTGCTCTTGAGCAGCGGTGCATTGACCTGCTTCTTCGAAGTCGGCCAGTGGCCACGCACCAGCGCCATGTAACGCTTGTCCACGCCGTCACCACGCAGGGCGGCATGCAGGTGGCGCAGCATGCTGCGCTTCTTGGCGATCATCAGCAGGCCGGAGGTGTCGCGGTCCAGGCGGTGCACCAGCTCCAGCTCCTTGGCGTCCGGGCGCAGCTGGCGCAGCGCCTCGATCACACCAAAGCTCAGGCCGCTGCCGCCGTGCACAGCAATGCCGGCCGGCTTGTTCATCACGATCAGCGCCTTGTCTTCATAGACGATGGCTGCCTCCAGGCGCTGCAGCAGCCCCTGGGCCACGGGTGCCGGCTCGTCACGCTCGGGCAACCGGACAGGCGGAACGCGCACGATATCGCCGGCCTGGATCTTGTATTCAGGCTTGACCCGCCCTTTGTTGACCCGCACCTCACCCTTGCGCAGGATGCGGTAGACCAGGGTCTTGGGCACGCCCTTGAGCGCCGTGATGAGGAAATTGTCGATTCGTTGGCCGGCAAGTTCCGGCGCGACTTCGATCAGCTGAACGCCGGAAGTCGGAGGGGTATTGGTCGTCATGGCGGGGATCATAACAATTATTTATGGAATTGAAGCACTTAATCATTACTGCTATAGTCGCGAACGCCGCCAAAAGCGGCAGGCCAGTGAAACCAGGCCCTGGGCCGGTTCCTGACCTACGCAGTTCTCCAGGACGCGAGGCCGTCCTACGGGGTTTTCGCCAGTTTACCGAATTGCCTGGAATCGCCACCAGCGCTGTGTAGAGAAGACCGAAAAAAAACGACAAGTGTGGTTTTTCACCTGCTTCCCGATTCTTTTCGCTGCACCTCTGCCCGCCCCCGTCGCTTCCACGCAACGCAAGGCGAATGCTTCGGAAATACCTGCCTTGGATATGTAATGGCGTCAGCTTCCCGTTCGAAGCTGGCGAAAAATGCAACCCGTTGCGGATTCAGCGCGCGGCAGCACCCGAATTATCAGGGATACGTGCAGGGTGGAGATGCACAGCCCTCGGACCGTGTAGCACCGCGTCCGGCCACCGGCCCACTGAATGGCCGGCGAGCGGATAAGGTCCTGAACAGATGCCTCCGGGCGTCCACGGCTGACGGTTGATTCCTCCTCCTGACTGAGTGCACGAGGCCCGCTTGGTTGATTCGGATACCCATTCGAAGCCACCGGGGCCTGGTAGGCACCGCAGCAAACAGGACGCGTCGTCGCGACAACGGCAGGCTGGGCAACCGGCTGGTGCCGAACGTTGCTCGACACGGGGGTGGCCCGGCCACCCTTTGCGCACCTTGGCACCGACCATGAGAAGTCGTGTGTGCCGAACGCCGTTTCCGGCAGCCCGGAAACCGACGGTACAACATGAAAAGAATGCTGATTAACGCAACTCAACCCGAAGAGTTGCGTGTAGCCCTGGTGGACGGCCAACGTCTCTACGACCTGGACATCGAGTCCGGCGCACGTGAGCAGAAAAAGGCCAACATCTACAAAGGCAAGATCACCCGGATCGAGCCCAGCCTCGAAGCCGCCTTCGTCGACTTCGGCTCCGAACGTCACGGCTTCCTGCCGCTGAAGGAAATCTCCCGCGAATACTTCAAGAAAGCCCCTGAAGGCCGGGTCAACATCAAGGAAGTCCTGAGCGAAGGCCAGGAAGTCATCGTCCAGGTCGAGAAGGAAGAGCGCGGCAACAAAGGCGCCGCCCTGACCACCTTCATCAGCCTGGCTGGCCGCTACCTGGTACTGATGCCGAACAACCCGCGTGCCGGTGGCATCTCCCGCCGCATCGAAGGCGAAGAGCGCAACGAGCTGCGTGAAGCCCTGAACGGCCTGACCGTGCCGGGCGACATGGGCCTGATCGTGCGCACTGCCGGCCTTGGCCGCAGCAGCGAAGAAATGCAGTGGGACCTCGACTACCTGCTGCAACTGTGGACCGCCATCAAGGAAGCGTCCCTGGACCGCGCCGCGCCGTTCCTGATCTACCAGGAAAGCAACGTCATCATCCGCGCCATCCGCGACTACCTGCGCCAGGACATCGGCGAAGTGCTGATCGACAGCATCGATGCCCAGGAAGAAGCCCTGACCTTCATCCGCCAGGTGATGCCGCAGTACGCCAGCAAGGTCAAGCTGTACGAAGACAGCGTGCCGCTGTTCAACCGTTTCCAGATCGAAAGCCAGATCGAGACCGCCTTCCAGCGCGTTGTCGACCTGCCGTCCGGTGGCTCGATCGTGATCGACCCGACCGAAGCACTGGTCTCCATCGACATCAACTCGGCGCGCGCCACCAAAGGCAGCGACATCGAGGAAACCGCCCTGCAGACAAACCTGGAAGCGGCCGAGGAAATCGCCCGCCAGCTGCGTCTGCGTGACATCGGCGGCCTGATCGTCATCGACTTCATCGACATGACCCCGGCGAAAAACCAGCGCGCAGTAGAAGAGCGCGTACGTGAGTGCCTGGAAGCCGACCGCGCCCGCGTTCAGGTCGGCCGCATCTCGCGCTTCGGCCTGCTGGAAATGTCCCGTCAGCGCCTGCGCCCATCGCTCGGCGAAAGCAGCGGCATCGTCTGCCCTCGCTGCTCCGGCACCGGCATCATCCGTGACGTCGAATCGCTGTCGCTGGCTATCCTGCGCCTGATCGAAGAAGAAGCCCTGAAAGACCGTACCGCCGAAGTACGTGCCCAGGTGCCGATCCCGGTTGCCGCCTTCCTGCTCAACGAGAAGCGCAACTCGATCACCAAGATCGAACTGCGCACTCGTGCACGCATCATCATTCTGCCGAACGACCACCTGGAAACCCCGCACTTCGAAGTCCAGCGCCTGCGCGACGACAACCCGGAAGTGCTGAACAACCAGTCCAGCTACGAAATCGCCGCTGCCGAAACTGAAGAAGCACCACAGCCAACCGCCACCCGCACCCTGGTTCGCCAGGAAGCCGCGGTGAAGACTGCGCCGGCCCGTGCCAACGCTCCAGTACCGAGCGCCGCCGAAGAGCAGCCTCAGCCCGCCGCACCGGTAGCCCCTGCACCGAGCGCACCCGAGCCAAGCCTGTTCAAAGGCCTGGTGAAGTCGCTGGTCAGCCTGTTCGCCGGCAAGGAAGAACCCGCCGCCGCACCGGTCGTCGCCGCCGCCGAGAAGCCGGCTGCCGAGCGTAGCGCGCGCAACGAAGAGCGCCGCAACGGCCGCCAGCAGAGCCGCAACCGCAATGGCCGCCGCGATGAAGAACGCAAGCCACGCGAAGAACGGGCCGAACGCGCCCCGCGTGAAGAACGCGCACCACGCGAGGAGCGTGCTCCACGTGAAGAACGCGCCCCTCGCGAAGAGCGTGCGCCACGTGAAGAGCGCGCACCACGCCAGCCACGCGAAGACCGCCGCGGCAACCGCGGTGAAGAGCGCGTACGCGAACTGCGCGAGCCGCTGGACGCCACACCGGCAGAACGCGAAGAGCGCCAGCCGCGCGAAGAGCGTGTAGCCCGTGAAGAGCGTGCGCCACGCGAAGAACGCGCCCCACGTGAAGAGCGTGCACCACGCGAAGAGCGCGCACCTCGTGAAGAACGTGCTCCTCGTGAAGAGCGCGCCCCGCGTGAAGAGCGTGCGCCCCGCGAAGAGCGTGCCCCGCGTGAAGAACGTGCTCCTCGCGAAGAACGCCAGCCTCGCCCACCGCGCGAAGAGCGCCAGCCACGCCCAGCCGAACAGGCTGCTGAGCAGGCGGCCGAACTCGCCGAAGAGCAACTGCCGAACGAAGAGCTGCTGCAGGACGAGCAGGAAGGCACCGATGACGAGCGTCCGCGTCGTCGCTCCCGTGGCCAGCGTCGCCGCAGCAACCGCCGTGAGCGTCAGCGCAATGCCAATGGCGAGCTGATCGAAGGCAGCGACGAAGAAGGCAGCGAAGAGCAGCCGCAGCAGCATCAAGCCACCGAGCTTGGCGCCGAACTGGCTGCCGGCCTGGCCGTCACTGCCGCTGTCGCCAGCAGCCACATCAGCGCCAATGCCGAGGCTGAAGCCAACCAGCAGGCCGAGCGCGCCAGCGCCGAAGCTGTAACCACTGAAAACAGCGAAGTCGCCCAGCCGGCCGAGCAGGCCGAAGTGGTTGCTCAAGCCGAGGAAGCTGTCATCGCGCCGGTGGTCGAACAGCCTGTCAGCGAGCCGGTCACCGTAGTCGAAGCCAGCGCCGAGCCAGTGGTCGAGGTCGCACCGCAGCCAGTGGTTGAAGTGGCCCCTACCGCCGAGCCAGTGGCAGCAGCCCAAGCACCGGTTGAAGCACCTGCTGCCAAAGCCGAAGTGATCGAAGCGGCAGTGGTCGAGGGCGGTGAAGCCGAGCAGGCTCAGGTTGTGGCTGAAGAAGCACCGGTTGCCGAGCAGCCAGCTGCCGTCATCGAAGCCCAGCCGGAAGTGGCGGTAGAACCTGTTGCTGCCGAAGCTACCCCTGCGGTAGTCGTGCCAGCCCCTGTAGAAGCCCCTGCAACCGTCGAAGCCGCTACTGTCATGCTGCCTAACGGCCGCGCGCCGAACGACCCACGCGAAGTGCGTCGCCGCAAGCGTGAAGCCGAGGCCGCTGCCAAGGCTGCCCAGGAAGCTGCCGAGCCCGCGCTGGAAACCACCGATGAGCACAAGCCTCATCACGGTTGATAGCCAAGGCTGAATGAAAAAGCCCCGCCAGTGCGAACTGGCGGGGCTTTTTCTTGCCTGTCTGCTTTACCTGTTCCGGCCTCTTCGCGGGCAAGTCGGGGCCGGGAAAGGCAAAGCAATCAGTACAGGTTGGGCTCCATCTCCAGCTCCACGCCGAACCGCTGCAGGATATCTGCCTGAATCCGCTGCGCCAGCGCATGCACCTGCGCCCCACTCGCCTGGCCATAATTGACCAGCACCAGCGACTGCAGCCGATGGACACCCGCATCGCCCTCACGGTAGCCTTTCCAGCCCGCCTGCTCGATCAACCAGCCCGCTGCCAGCTTCACCTGGCCGCCTGCCTGGGGATAGGCCACCACGCCCGGGTACTGGCTTCGAATGCTTTCGACCAGCTCAGCCGACACTACCGGATTCTTGAAGAAGCTCCCGGCGTTACCCAACTCCGCCGGGTCCGGCAGTTTTTCGCGACGAATGCTGCAAATGGCGTCGCTGATCGCCTGCGCGGTTGGCTGCTCAACGCCCTGCTCCACCAGGCGCTGGCGCACAGGGCCATAGTCCAGATGTGCCTGCAAGTCGTGGCTCAGCGCAAAGCGCACACGCAAGATCAACCAGCGCCCAGGGTTGCGCTTGAACACGCTGTCGCGGTAACCGAAGGCGCACTCCTCCAGGCTGAAATCGCGCAGCGCCCCGGTCTCCCGGTCCAGCGCGGTCAGCCCGGCGAACACATCCTTGATCTCGACGCCATAGGCGCCGACGTTCTGCATCGGCGCAGCGCCCACGGTGCCAGGTATCAGGCTGAGGTTCTCCAGGCCACAATAGCCTTGCGCCAACGACCATTGCACGAACGGGTGCCAAGGTTCACCAGCTTGCGCCTCGACCACCACCCGCTCGCCGTCATCACTCAGCACGCGCTGGCCACGGCTGGCCATGTGCAGTACCAGCGCATCGATATCGCGGGTCAGCAGCAGGTTGCTGCCACCCCCGATCACCTGCACTCGCAACTGACGCTGGCGCGCCTGGGCCAACGCCTCGCGCACTTCGTCATCACTGTGTGCCTGGGTGAAATACCGGGCTTTTACGTCGATGCCGAAGGTGTTGTAGGGCTTTAGCGAAACCTGCTCCTGCCAAACCGCTGTCATAGCCGCCCCTTGATTTCCACGACCAGCTCGCGGCACGCAGCCTCGATCAGGTCGAGCACCTGCTCGAAGCCCTCGGCACCGCCATAGTAAGGGTCTGGCACCTCGTCCAGGGCCGCGCCGTAACGGCGCAGGAACAGGTCGAGCTCGCCACTGGCATTGTGCGGGCGCATGGCGCGCAGGTGGGCGAGGTTGCTCTCATCCATGGCCAGGATCAGGTCGTACTCGGCGAAATGCGCCGGCTTGACCTGCTGGGCACGCTGGCGCGACAGGTCATAACCACGCGTCAGCGCTGCCTTGCAGGTGCGGCTGTCTGGGGCCTTGCCAACATGCCAGTCGCCGGTACCGGCAGACGCCACATGCACCTGCTCAGCCAGGCCGGCCGCCTGCAATTGATGGCGCAGCACGCCTTCGGCGGTGGGCGAGCGGCAGATATTGCCGAGGCAGACGAACAGGACGCGCATCAGGCCTCCAGCAAGCGCCGTACGCGCTCCAGGTCTTCGGGGGTATCCACTCCCACGGCTGGCGCCTGGATGGCGTCTTCGACGTGGATACGCACGCCATGCCACAGCGCACGCAGCTGCTCCAGGGCCTCGGTCTGCTCGAGCCAGCATGGGCCCCAACTGACGAAGTCCTGCAGGAAGCCGACGCGGTAGGCATACATGCCGATGTGGCGGCGATACGGCACGCCTTGCGGCAGCACGTCGCGGTCCTTGGCAAAGGCGTCGCGGGCCCAAGGCAGCGGCGCACGGCTGAAACTCAAGGCCAGGCCGTTCTTGTCGCTGACCACCTTGACCGCATTGGGGTTGAACACGGTTTCCGGCTCATGGATCGGCTCGGCCAGGGTGGCGATGCCGGCTTCCGGGTGGGCTGCCAGGTTGGCGGCCACCTGGTCGATGATCACCGGTGGGATCAAGGGCTCGTCGCCCTGTACGTTGACCACGATGGCATCAGCCGGCAGCCCCAGGTGCGTAGCCACTTCGGCCAGGCGGTCGGTGCCCGATTCATGGTCGGCGCGGGTCATCAGCACTTCGGCGCCAAAGGCCTGGCAGGCTTCGAGGATGCTGGCGTCATCGGTGGCGATGACCACCCGACTGGCGCCACTCTTGCGCGCCTGCTCCCAGACGTGCTGGACCATAGGCTTGCCAGCAATTGCCAGCAGCGGCTTGCCCGGCAGGCGCGTGGAGCGCAGCCGGGCGGGAATGACCACGGTGAAGTTCACGCTCATTTGTCCAGACGCTCGTCGTCGGTCAAGGTACGCGCTTCGCTTTCCAGCATCACCGGGATACCGTCACGGATCGGGTAGGCCAGGCCTGCGCCCTTGCTGATCAGCTCGGTCTTGTCAGCACTGAGCTTGAGCGGGCCCTTGGTGATCGGGCAGGCGAGGATATCGAGCAGTTTGGTGTCCATGGAGGCTTCCTTGAGGCCAGGTGGCCGGAACATTGAATAAGCTGAATGAGCGTTCAGGGCTTGCGCAGCAACCGTTGCAGCTGGTTGTCGAACCAGGCGCCGAAGGCAGGCGTGGGCTGTGCCTCGACCGCCAGGTACCACCAGTCGTCGGCGGCGAAGGCCCGGCATTTCACCGCATCCTTCTCGGTCATGATCAGCGGCAGTGCCGGGCTGAACGCCAGGCTTTCGGCACTGAACTGTGCATGGTCGGCAAAGGGGTGCGGCACCGGCTGCCAGTTTAGCTCCAGCAGGGTATTGAAGAAACGTTGCGGGTTACCGATACCGGCCACCGCATGCAGGCGCTGGCCCGGCGGGAAAAAGCCCAGTTCGCGGCGTTCGCCGCTGCGCAGGTTGACCAGGGCAGACGGCTGCAGACGGAAGCCAAAACCGTCCGCACGGTCGCCATCGGCACCGTTGTACAGCACGGCGTCCACCTCTTGCAGGCGCTCGCGCGGTTCGCGCAGCGGGCCAGCAGGCAGGCAGCAGCCATTGCCCAGACCACGTGCGGCATCGATCAGTACCAGTTCAAGGTCACGGGCCAGGCGGTAATGCTGCATGCCATCGTCGCACAGGATCAGGTCAAGTGGCTCACTGGCGAGCAGCGCCTGCACCGCGCCGGAACGGTCAGGGTCGATCATCAGCGGCACGCCAGTGCGCTGGACGATCAGCAAAGGTTCGTCGCCGGCTTGTTCGGCCGGCTGGCTCGCTTCTACCCGCCACGGGTAGTGCGGCGGCTTGGCACCGTAGCCACGGCTGACCACACCCACCTTGAGGCCCTGGCGGCGGCAATGCTCGATCAGCCAGAGAATCATCGGCGTCTTCCCGGTGCCGCCCACGGTGATGTTACCTACCACGATGACCGGCACCGGCGCCCGATAGCTGGCACTTTCGCCACTAAGGAAACGCGCGCGCTTGCGCCTCACAACGCGCCGGTACAACGCTTCAAGCGGGCGCAGCAGCGCCAGGGCCGGATGCCCGGTGTACCAGGCGGCGAGCAAGCGGTCGGCGAGCGCCATCAAGGTGTCCCCTGGGCAGCCTCGACGGTGGTCATGCGCAGGTGGCTGAAACCGAGCTTGCCGGCGGCATCCATTGCGGTGATCACGGCCTGGTGTGGGGTCTTGCCGTCGGCGCTGATGGCCAGCGGCAACTTGTTGTCACCGCCAGATTCGCGCTCGATGGCCTCGCTCAGGGTCGCCAGGTCGCTCTTGGGCAGCAGGTGGTTGTTCACCGAATACACACCATCGGCGCTGATGGTCACTTCCACCAGTTTGCCCTGATCGGCCGGTGCCTGCTCGGCGCTGGCCGCTTCGGGCAGCTCGACACGCAACTGGGTCTCGCGGGTGAAGGTGGTGGTGACCACGAAGAACAGCAGCAGGACGAACACCACATCGATCAGCGATGCAAGATTGATGTCGACGTTCTCCCGCTGGCGATTGCGCCGGAACTTCACGCCTTGCCTCCGGCCACTTCCACTTCGCGGTCGCCCTGGATCACTTCCACCAGCTTGATCGCCTCCTGCTCCATGCCCACCACCAGCTCATCGATGCGGCGCAGCAGGAAGCGGTGGAAGAATACCGCCGGGATACCAACCATCAGGCCGGCCGCAGTGGTGACCAGGGCCTTGGAGATACCGCCGGCCAGCACAGCGGCGTTGGCGGTCATCTGCGAGCCCATGAAGGCGCTGAAGATATCGATCATGCCCAGCACGGTGCCCAGCAGGCCGAGCAGCGGCGCCATGGCAGCGATGGTGCCGAGGGTGCTGATGTAGCGCTCGAGTTCGTGGATGACGCGCGAGGCGGCCTCCTCGATGCACTCTTTCATGATTTCGCGGCCATGGCGTGAGTTGGCCAGGCCAGCAGCGAGAATCTCGCCCAGCGGCGAATCGGCGCGCAGGGCCTTGAGCTTGTCACTGGTGAGTTGCTTGTCCTTGATCCACATCCACACCTGGCCCAGCAGGTGCGGCGGGCTAACGCGGCTGGCGCGCAAGGTCCACAGGCGCTCGACGACGATAGCCATGGCGGCGATGGAGCTCAGAATGATCGGCAGCATCATCCAACCACCGGACTTGACCAATTCCCACACAGTAAACGCCCCTCTGGAAAAAGGCCGCCACTCTAACACAGGAGCGCAAAGGGCTCATCTGCCGGAGGTCAGGCAAATGGCAGGGCCGGCCTCTTGGCGGGCAAGCCCGCCCCTAACGAGGCTTGCGATCGCCCGTGGGGCGAGCTTGCCCGCGAAGAGGACCGGTCAGCCACCGCCAGCCTCCCGCCAGAATCGCCGCTGCCGACGCACACCCTCGACATCGCCATGGCTCCCCAGCACCAGCCGCAAGCCCCCTTCTTTCGCCGTGTCGTGAATGGCCACGCCATGCCGACCATAGCGTTCGACCACCTGAGCATGCGGGTGCCCGAAGCTGTTGTTGCGCCCCCGTGAAATCAGCACCCCACGCGCAGCCGTAGCGCGGATGAAGGCCTCGCTGGAAGAAGTGCGGCTACCATGGTGCGGCGCCTGCAGCCAGTCGATACGGGGCGCTTCGTTCTGTGCCAGCCAAGCCCGCTCTGCGCCGGCCTCGATATCCCCCGCCAGCAGCAAACGCTCGCCCTGCGCCTCGACCAGCAACACGCAAGAGCGGTCATTGCTGCTTTGCCCGTCAGCCCAGCGCCATAACGAAAAGCGTACGCCATCCCAGGTCCAGTGTTCGCCACTGATGCAAGGTTGCAGCTGCACATCATCCAGCGCTTCGCCGCCAATCATTTGCCGGACTGGCAAACCACGCTCGATGGCCGCAGCACCGCCCGCATGGTCGGCATGGGCGTGGCTGATCAACATCAGGTCCAGGCTGCCCACCCCAAGCTTGCGCAGGGTCGGCAGCACCACCCGCTCGCCCAAGTCGATTTCGCCCTTGGCCGGCCCTGCGTCGTACAGCAGGGCGTGATGCCGCGTGCGCAACAGCACCGCCAGACCTTGACCGACGTCTAGCTGCCATACCTCTACCTGACCATGCGGCACTGGCTCTCTCGGCACCCACAAGGCCAGCAGCAGGACCCCGCCCAGGCCGCGCACCGGCACTCCGCGTGGCAGCAACCACAGCAGCGCTCCAATACACACAAGCAACCATGCATGCACCGGCAAAGCTGGCGGTGTCCATGCCGGGCGCCACGCTGCTATCAAGGCAAGCAGGCGCAACAACAAGTCCAGCATGCCTCCCGCCAGCCATAGCAAGCCCTCGCCAATGCCTGCCAGCGGCAGCAACAGGGTGCCGAGCAACGCCAACGGCAACACGCCCAGGCTGACCCAGGGCACTGCCAGCACGTTTGCCAGGGGTGCGGTCAGGCTCACCGGCAAGCCCGTGGCCAGCAACACCGGCAGCAGGCCTACGGCGATTACCCACTGGGCCCGCGTCCACGCCTCCCAAGGTCGCCAGCCGCCAAGGCGCGCGGCAAAGCTGCAGATCAGGATCGCCACTGCCGCAAACGACAACCAGAACCCGGGTAGCAACACCGCCAGCGGCTCTGCCAGCAGCACCAGGTTCAGCGCCAGCAGCAGCGGGAACATCGCACCTAGCTGACGAAAGCGCAGGCGCCACAACAGCACCACCGTCAGCATCAGGCAAGCGCGCTGCACCGGCACGCCGCCGCCTGCCAGCCAGCCATAAGCCAGCGCCGCCGTCAGCGCCAGGCCGCATGCCCAGGGCAACCATGGCCAGTCACGCGGCCACAGCCCCCAGCGCGCCAGCCCCGCTATCAAGGCATACAGTAGCCCTGCAACCAGGCCGATGTGCTGGCCGGAAATCACCATCAAGTGCACCGTGCCGGTAGCCTGCAGTACCTGCCACTGGTCGCGGGCCAACCCCGCGCCATCCCCCAGTACCAACGCCACCAAAGCAGCTTCCTGACCAAGGGCATCGACATTCAACAGCCGCTCGCGCAACGCATCTCGCCACCCCGGTGGCGCCGCGTGCAACACCTGGCCCGCTTTCACGGTGCCAGTGGCGCCGATTCGGCGCGCCAGCAGTTGAGCCTCACGGTCCGGGCCATGAGGGTTGAGCAACCCCGCCGGGCGCTGCAGGGTGACCGCCAGCCGCCAGTGCTCGCCAGCGCGAATGGCCGGGCCGTTGAACCAGCTCAATTGCAACCGCCGGGGCAACTCGGCGCGACGCGAACGTGGCTGCTCCAGCTCAAAGCGCACGCCCTGCGCAGTCCGCGTCGGCAAGCCTGCGACCCGGCCCTCCAGCCAAAGCGTGCGGCCATCGAGCCCCGCAGCCAGGCGCTCATCCAGCGCCTGCTGGGCCGACCAGCAGGCCCAACACAGCCCCAGCACAAAACAGCCCAGCGGCCACAGCCGGGTGCACGCGCAGACACCACCCCCCAGCACAAGCAGTAGCAGCCACCCGACCGACGGCAAAAAGGGGAGAAAGCCCAGGCTCAATAGCCCGAGCGCGAGCGCAAACATCCCTGTGCGCATGAGGTAGAGCTCCAGAAGCGGAATCGCCTACTGAGGCATAGCCGAAAAGCCGCCCGTGCCTGCTCAACAATTGTCACAAACTCTGAACAAGGCTGAGATGGAATCAAGGCATACTTCCCCGATCAATGCTCCGGGAGCCCACATGCCGCGCCGCCTTTTCAAACGCTACATGCCGGACCCGACCAGCATTCGGGAACACAAGTCCTTACGCTTTTTCGGCAAGTTGCTGCACGACCCTAACCTCTGGCACCTCAACCGCCACTCGGTGGCGCGGGCCATGGGCGTGGGCCTGTTCGCGGCGTTGATCCCCATCCCCATGCAGATGCTGCTGGCTGCAGCACTGGCGATCCCGGTACGCGGCAACCTGCCGATCGCCGTCAGCCTGGTCTGGCTGACCAACCCGCTGACCATGCCGCCGGTGTTCTTCGTCACCTACATGACCGGCGCCTGGCTGCTGCAGATACCGCCCCGCAGCCTGCCCGACGAACTGACCTTCGAATGGATCACCGACCAGCTGGCCACACTGTGGCAGCCGTTCCTGCTGGGTTCGGTGGTGTGCGGGGTGGTGCTGGGCATTTTCGCCTACTTCACCACCCTGCTGTACTGGCGCTGGTGGATTGGCCGGCAGTGGCGCCGGCGCAAGCAACGGGTGTCAGGCACGCATGCCGCGGCCACTGACCAGCAGGCGAACGCACAGCACATAGAGCACCGCGGTGGCCACCAGCATGAAGGTGATCGCCGTGCCAATACTGATATCCGACACCCCTAGGATGCCGTAGCGGAACGAGTTGACCATGTGCAGCACCGGGTTGGCCAGCGACACGGTCTGCCAGAACGGCGGCAGCAGGTTAATGGAGTAGAACACTCCGCCCAGGTAGGTCAGGGGCGTCAGCACGAACGTTGGAATGATCGAGATATCGTCGAAGTTGCGCGCAAACACCGCGTTGACGAAGCCCAGCAGCGAGAAGATTGTCGCGGTCAGCAGTACCACGACCACGGTCACACCCAGGTGATGCACCTGCAGGTCGGTGAAGAACATCGACAGGATGGTCACGATCACCCCAACCGCCAAGCCACGCAGCACGCCACCCAGCACATACCCCACGAGAATGGTGTGTGGCGACACCGGTGACACCATCAACTCCTCGATGGAGCGCTGGAACTTGCTGCCGAAGAAGCTCGACACCACGTTGCCGTAGGAGTTGGTGATCACCGACATCATGATCAGCCCCGGCACGATGTACTGCATGTAGGTGAAACCCCCCATGTCGCCAATCTGCCGGCCGATCAGGTTGCCGAAGATGACGAAGTACAGAACCATGGTGATCGCTGGCGGCAGCAGGGTCTGCGGCCAGATACGCAGGAAGCGCCGCACTTCGCGGTAGACGATGGTGTTCAGGGCGACCCAGTTGGTGCGCAGTTCCACACTCATACGGCCACCTTCGACAGGTTTTTTTCCACCAGGGACACAAACAGCTCCTCGAGTCGGTTGGTCTTGTTGCGCAGGCTCTGTACCTCGATGTTCTGCAACGCCAGCTGGCCGAACAGTGCGGTAATGCCGATGTCCTTCTCCACCTGCACTTCCAGGGTGTGCGGGGTCAGCAGCCGGCAGGGGTAGCCTTGCAGCACAGGCGCCGAGGCCAGGTCCTGCTTGAGGTCGAGGACGAAGGTCTCGACATGCAGCTTGCCCAGCAACTGGCGCATGCTGGTGTTCTCGACGATGGTGCCGTGGTCGATGATGCCGATGTTACGGCACAGTTGCTCGGCCTCTTCCAGGTAGTGCGTGGTGAGGATGATCGTGATGCCCTTCTGGTTGAGCTCGGTGAGGAAGCTCCACATCGAGCGACGCAGCTCGATGTCCACGCCGGCAGTCGGCTCGTCGAGGATCAACAGCCGCGGCTCGTGGATCAGTGCGCGGGCGATCATCAAACGGCGCTTCATGCCACCGGACAGCGAACGCGACTGCACATCGCGCTTGTCCCACAGGCCCAGCTGGGTGAGGTACTGCTCGGCGCGCTCCTTGGCCAGCTTGGGCGGGATGCCGTAGTAACCGGCCTGGGTGACTACGATGTCGAAGGTCTTCTCGAACTGGTTGAAGTTGAATTCCTGCGGCACCACGCCCAGGCAGCGCTTGAGCGCCGAGGGCTCGCGGTCAAGGTCGTGGCCAAACACGTTGACTGTGCCACTGGTCTTGTTGACCAACGTCGAGAGGATGCCGATGGTCGTGGACTTGCCGGCGCCGTTGGGGCCGAGCAAGGCGAAGAAGTCGCCTTCGGCAACATCGAGGTCGATGCCTTTGAGGGCCTGGAAGCCGTTGCCGTAGGTCTTGGTCAGCTGTCGGATGGACAGGGCGGAACTCATAGCGGGTCACTTACCGAAGAAAAAGGTGCAGGACACGCCAGGGCAGATCACTGGCGCAGTGAGTGCGGCCATGGTGCAAGGCCCGGCCGCACAAGTACAGTCACATCTATTGATAATGACTATCGAAGCAAGCTCAGGTCAGCGCGGTCATTACGGCGGCCTGGTAGGCCGGGCGGGCCTTGAGGCGCTCGTACCAGGCTTCCAGATGACGCATGGCCGGGCGTTCGATGGGCATTTCGAACCAGGCGTAGACGAAGCTACCCAGTGGGATGTCGCCCATGCCGATCTGGTCACCGGAAAGGTACGGTTGGTGCGCCAGGGTTTCGTCGGCAATTGCCAGCAACTGTGCGCACTGCTTGTGCGCGGCGTTGATTGCCACCCAGTCGCGCTGTTCTTCAGGGGTGCGCAGCAGGCCCCAGAACAGCGGGCGGAACGGGGTGGCAAACGATGAGGTGGTCCAGTCCATCCACTTGTCGGCCAGGGCACGCTGGCGGGGGTCTTCCAGGTACCAGCCCTGCTCTGCACCGTATTCGGCGCACAGGTAGCGGACGATGGTGTTGGATTCCCACAGGGTCAGGTCGCCATCTTCAAGCATCGGCACCAGGCCGTTGGGGTTACGTGCACGGTAGTGCGGCTCGTTGACCACGCCAAAGGCGCCACCGGCGTCAATGGATTCGAAATCAAGACCCAGCTCATGGGCGACCCACAGCGCCTTGCGCACATTGCTCGAATTCTTGCGGCCCCAGATCTTCAGCATGGCAATGTCCTTATGGAATGCAGTGGGTGAACAGTCTACTCCAGAGTTTTATTGCCTGTACTGGCCTCTTCGCGGGCAAGCCCGCTCCCACAGGATCATCACAACCTTCAAGCCGGCGATATTCCTGTGGGAGCGGGTTTACCGGCGATGAGGCCGGCACAGGCGAACAATGATCTGAAACTCCCACCGCCACACCCTGTCACTGTTCTGAACAGGCTGTTCACAGTGTTGCGTCTACGCTGTGTGGGACGGCTCAAGCCCTTGGTTCCAAGGAGGACCGATTATGTTGCTGTTGTGGTTGGTGGTGCTGGTGATCGGCGCGGCATATCTCACGCACCGGCGCCTGGCGCCCTTGCAGATACTGGGCATCATGGCGGCCTATGTGCTGTTGATGGGCATTTTCAGCAGCGCCCCTGGCTGGCTGCTGACGCTGCTGTGGATTGTACTGGCCCTGAAAATCGCCCTGGTGGCACTGCCGGACTGGCGCCGCAAGGTGTTCACCGGCCCGGTGTTCAAGTGGTTCCAGCGTACCCTGCCTCCCATGTCGCAGACCGAGCGCGAAGCCATCGACGCCGGTACCGTGTGGTGGGACGGTGAGCTGTTCAGCGGCCGCCCCGACTGGCGCACCCTGCTCGATTACCCGGCACCCAAGCTCACCGAGGAAGAACAGGCCTTCATCGACGGGCCAACTGAAGAGCTGTGCGCAATGGTCAGCGACTGGCAGATCGGCCAGGACATGGACCTGCCACCCGAAGCCTGGCAGCACATCAAGTCCCACGGCTTCTTCGCCCTGATCATTCCCAAGGAATACGGCGGAAAAGGCTTCTCTGCCCATGCCCACTCCCAGGTGGCGATGAAACTGGCCACGCGCAGCGGCGACCTGGCGTCCACGGTAATGGTGCCCAACTCACTCGGCCCGGCAGAACTGCTGTTGCACTACGGTACCGACGAACAACGCAACCACTACCTGCCGCGCCTGGCTCGTGGCGATGACATCCCCTGCTTCGCCCTCACCGGCCCGCTGGCAGGCTCCGACGCCGGCGCAATGCCCGACACCGGGGTCATCTGCAAAGGCCAGTGGAACGGTGAAGAGGTCATCGGCCTGCGCCTGAACTGGGAAAAACGCTACATCACCCTCGGCCCGGTCGCTACCCTGCTGGGCCTGGCGTTCAAGGCCTACGACCCGGATCACCTGCTGGGCGAAGAAGAAGAACTGGGCATCAGCCTTGCACTGATCCCCACCAATACCCCCGGCGTGGATATCGGCAAACGCCACTTGCCGCTGGGCGCAGCCTTCATGAATGGCCCTAATAGCGGCAAGGACGTGTTCGTGCCGCTGGACTTCCTGATTGGCGGCCAGGCCATGCTCGGCAAGGGCTGGATGATGCTGATGAACTGCCTCTCGGTAGGCAGATCCATCTCCCTGCCTGCCGTTGGCACCGGTGCCGCCAAGTACACCAGCCTGGTCACCGGCCAGTACGCGAACATTCGCGAGCAATTCAATGTGCCATTGGCGGCCTTCGAGGGTATTCAGGAATCACTGGCGCGCATCGGCGGCAATGCCTGGCTGATGGACAGCGCCCGCCTGCTGACCGCCAAAGCCGTGGACCTCGGTGAGAAACCTTCGGTGTTGTCGGCGATTCTCAAGTACCACCTGACGGAGCGTGGCCGCGAATGCATCCAGCACGCCATGGACGTGCACGGGGGCAAGGGCATCATCATGGGCCCGAACAATTACCTGGGCCGCAACTGGCAAGGAGCACCGATTTTCATCACTGTCGAGGGGGCGAACATTCTTTCGCGCAACCTGATGATCTTCGGCCAGGGTGCTATCCGCTGCCACCCGTTCGTGCTCAAGGAGATGGCCCTGGCCGGTCGAGAAGACCGTGATCAGGCACTGAAGGAATTCGACGACCTGCTGATGAAACACATCATGTTCGCCGCTGGCAACGCGGCCAGCACGCTGGTGTTCAATCTGGGGCTGGGCCGCCTGGAAAAGGTGCCGGGTGATGCCCTGAGCCAGGGCTACTTCCGTGCTCTCAATCGCCAGGCCGCCGCATTCGCCCTGCTCGCGGATCTGTCGATGATGCTGCTGGGCGGCGCGCTCAAGCGCCGCGAACGCCTGAGTGCGCGCCTGGGCGATGTGCTGAGCTATCTGTACCTGTCCAGCGCCGCACTCAAGCGTTATCACGACCTGGGTTCTCCGGAGCACATGCAGCCACTGCTGCGCTGGGCCATGGAAGAAAGCCTCGGCCAGGCTGAAAAGGCCTTGGACCGGCTGCTCGACAACTTCCCCAACCGCTTTGTCGGCTGTGCGTTACGCGTGCTGGTGTTTCCGTTCGGCCGCCGTCATACCGGGCCATGCGATGAACTGGATGCCGAAGTGGCGGCGCTGATCGGCCGCAGCAAGGGCGACCCGGCCCTGGAGGAGTTGCTTGCAGGATGCTTCCGCCCGCAGGCCAATGGCGACCCAGTGGCGGCACTGCAACGGGCCTGCGACTTGTTGGATGAGGCAACCCCGCTGCACAAGGCGCTGCACCAGGCGATCAAGGAAGGCAGGGTTCAGCCTGCACCAGGGCAGTCGATGATCGATGCGGCAGTGCAAAGCGGTGCGCTGCAGCCAGGTGAGGGGCAACGGTTGCACGAGGCAGAGCACGCCCGCCGGGCGGTGATCGATGTGGATGCCTTCGACAAGGCACAGTTGCTGCCCGAGCCAGGCAAGGTGCGCTGAGCAAGGGGCCGTTTTGCGGCCCCTTCCGCAACCCGCGTATACTCCGCCACCGTTTCGACTACCCCGAGGACCTCCCCCATGGCCAACCCCCACCTGGAATATCACCTGCAACTGCTCAACCACCTGCGCACCATCCTGGTGGCACTGGGGGACGCCGAGCAGGTGCCAGAGGAAAGCCACGCCCTGTTCCTCGAACGCTTTGACGAGCTGCTGGCCCTGTTGCCGCAGAATCCGCTGGAAAGCCAATATCTGGGCCAGGACCTGATTTGCCAGGTGATTCAGCGCTACCCGCAAATCGCCCACCTGGTGCCGCGCGACCTGCTGTGGTTCTTTGGCGGTGATTGCCTGCACTACATGCCTGACGAGGAACTGGACCTGTACCAGCGCCTCGAAGACCGCCGCTACGAGGCGGAGCAAAACGACGAACCTTTCGACTGGCACCAGGAAAAGCAACTGCTCTCGATGCCAAGCGGCTCTGCCAATCATTGACCACCTCGACGGTCGCGCCTGCACCCAGGCGCGACCTGACGCTGTAGCCAACCGCCAATGCCCCGCATTCAAGTTGATTCGCCTTACAGACGCTCAGTGCCGTGCTGCTTAACCTGCACGCGTCCCTGCTACAGCTGAGCAACGCTGTCCAGGACTCCAAATGCGCCCATCATCCGTAACGATGATCGCGGCCATCAACTGACCAACGGGTATTTCCAATGAAAAAAACCTTGATCGCCCTCGGCTTGGCCGTGGGCGCCAGTACTGCCCATGCCGTACCGGACACCGGCACCATCCTCTTCACCGGCAAAGTCAACGGCAACACCTGCTCCATCGAGATTGTCGACCCATACAACGGTGCGGTACTGAACCCGATCGTGCTGCCTGAGGCTGAAGCCTCACAGCTCACGGGTGGCGTTGACAAAGAATCATCCCCTCTGGGCTTTGGCCTTAGCATCACTGCCGGAACCAATTGCGACCCGACAGGCAAGAAAGGCGTCGTCTCCTTCTCTGGCAAAGACGGCCCAGCAGGGGCGGGCGACACTCTGCATGCACTTCACCCTGGCAGCGCCGCTGGCGTAGCGCTGGCAATCAAGGACAACACCGGCACCGTCATCCCTTGGGGAGCCGAATCCAAGGAATATGACCTGAACGCCACTGGCCAGAGCATGATGCTGTTCTACGCCAACCTGCGCTCGACCGCAGCAACCGTCAGCGCCGGGCCAGTCAACGCCACGATTCCTTTCGTGTTCAACCTGAAATAGCCCCAAAGGCCGCACCATGCGCGGCGCGGCCCTTCCTTCACAATACTCTGTGCAGATCATGTCTAACACCGGATACCAACGCCTTCGACGCGCCCTGCTTCCTCTGTGCCTGGCCCTTTCATTACCAGCCGCCGAAGCCGCGCTGACCATCAACGCCACACGGGTGATTCACACCAGCGACGCTCGCAGCTCATCGGTTGTGATCGCCAACCCGACCAACAGGCCTTTCGCCGTGCAGACGTGGGTCAATACCCAGACAGACGATACCCTCACGGCCGTACCTTTGGTCCCGACCCCCGTGCTTTTCCGCCTGGCCCCTGGCAAAGACCAGCTTGTGCAGATCAACCGCCTGCCTAACGACCTGCCGCAAGACCGTGAGTCGCTGTTTTTCTTCAATGTCCAGGAAATCCCGCAGCAGGAAGCGTCTGGCCAAAATCAACTGAACATCGCCATGCGCACACGCATCAAGCTGTTCTATCGGCCCAGCCAACTCAAGGGCTTGCCGCAAGATAACGTCAAGAATCTGAACTGGTTCCTGCAGCAACGCGATGACGGCTTGCATCTGGTAGTCGACAACCCGACGCCTTTTCACTTCACTTTCGACCAACTGGAAGTCAATGGCGCCGGGCAGTCGGAAAAACCCAGCACCATGGCCATGGCACTTCCGTTCGCCCAACAGTCCTACCGCCTGACGCAGGTCCGCAAGCTGCAGGGGCTGCAGGTGACCTTCAATACCCTTAACGACTATGGCGCCTCTACCGCCGTCATGCAGCAGCCTCTGTCACTCAGGCCAGCAAGGTGATCTCCAGCGGCTCGAAATTCGGCAGCGCCGGCCAGGTACGGCCGGCGTCGAAACTGACCATCACTTCGATCGTGAAGTTCTGCCCCAGCAGCAAACTGCTCAAGAACGCAAGCGGCACCGTCGCGTCACCTGTTGCACCGATTCCTGACGTCAACTCACCCTCTGTGACGGCATGATTGCGCATGACCTGCAGATCACTGGCGCCTTCAGCGGACACACCGCGAATTTCGATACGAACCCATTGGTCCTGGCTTATCAACTTCCAGGGCGCCAGAGTGATGGCCGGGTCCCGCGTCTGCTGCTTCAAACTGAACGTCGTACCTGTCGTACCTGATAGCTGTGGAATTGGCATGCTGGAGCGTGGAAGCGGCTCTATCACCACCCGCCTGACATCAGACCACCATGGGCCGTCGCTCCCGTCTACCGTGTAACGCAGCGGCACTGTCTTGCCGCTCAGGGCAACCACATGACGCTCGGCAACACGATAGCTGCTCACACCCTCCACACCCTGCAACAACTGCTCACCGAACAGCCCAGGTGCCCATTCCACCGTGAACGGCTCGCCCGGATGAATGACCGCCGTTCCAGGGATTCTTATTTCCACAGGCTCATCAACGTCGACCAGTTTCAGGGTCACCTGCTCCTGGCTGCCAGTCGCCAGCGGCACCTCTGGCCTGGGAAGTACCCGCGGAATCGGTTTGGCATCGACGGTAACGGCCTTGGGCACAGAGACCGGGCTACTGTTTCCTGCGCGATCGCGCACCAGATACTGGGCATAGCGGCCACCATCACCGCGTTCCCGGATCATCTTGCCGTCATATTCGATGATCACGGGATTGCCGGCATCCTGACTGGTCAACGTGACTTCGCCTACCTGGGTATTGTCCAGCGGCTCATCATCCCAGTAGTACACGATCGTGTCGCCCGGCATGAATGTCTGGTAGACCGGCACCTGCCCGCGCAACACTTCGCCATTGTCCTTGAGAAACTTGTCCGTCACCGGTTGCGAGCCCAGGTCGGGAAATTCCAGGCGCCCTCTGTCACCCCCCAAAACCGGAGCGGTGCGATCAATGGTCAAGGTCAAGGGCTTGGAACCGATTTCGACACCGTTATAGCCCAGAACACGGTAGGTAACCTGAAACTCACCCTCTTTGAGCAATGAGTCGGTCGGCACATCGATAAACAGCTCATCGGGGTTGATGGCCGCATACCAGGTCTTTGCATCAACCAACTCGCCCCCCCAGTACAAAGAGAGTGTTTCCGGCATATCCGGCCCAGGGCTGGAAATCGGCCACTGCGGTACCTCGATGCGCAAGGGCTGGCTGAGGGCTGCAACTGGCAACAAACCTGGTGCGCCATCTGTGATGTCGTCCAGCATCGCCGGTGCAAACGGAGGCTCCAGAACACCGTCATTGTGTGTTAAATCCATTGGCATGATGCCTTCCTCCAGGACTGGAAACGCCAAGGGCGAGCTTGCGCTCGCCCTTGGCCAACATTACCAGCGGTAGCTCACGCCAACATTGGCGCCCCAAGGCTGCTCGATCCGTTCACCGTTGCTGTAATCGAAATCGGCATGCAGTTGAAGGCGCTCGTCCATCGCCACCGCGACCCCGACCCCCAGTTCACCACGCGAACCGGCCAGGTCATTGTCGAAACGGTGGTCATTGACTTTCACCTGGTTATTGCTCACGAACTCATGTGCATACGCGGCGCGCACATAGGGCTGGGCGAAACGCCCCTCACCCAGGTCAAAGGTACGCCCCAGCGTGGCACCAGCCTTGCCCAGCAGCGACCGGGTGTCGTCACCCTTTGCCTGGAGACCGTTGTCCAGGTGGTAATCCTTGCCCGCAATGTTCACGGCCGACCACTGGGTATAGGGCTCGACGAAGTAACCCTCACCCAAGGCGATATGGCGGCCAAACTCTACAGACCCACCGACGCCCAGGTTGTCATAGCTGCCCTTGGCACGCCCGCCATCGCTCAGCGTTACTTTCGAATCGTTGTCGAAGCGGTTGAGTTTGACCACGCTATCCAAGTAGTAGCCGCTGCTTGCATCGAGCCAGGTGGCATACAAGCCGAGGTAGTAACTTTTGACTTCGGCAGAACCGCCGCGGGTCAGGTTGAGGTCGGACGAACTGTGGCCGGCCATGACCCCGGCCAGCCACTGCCCATCGCCCCAAGGCAACGGTGTGTCAGCCCCCAGGGAAAATCCTTGTTGGGTTTGCTTGTAACCTGCTTGGTCGCTGACGTTGTACTGGTTGCCGTAGGCTCTGGCCCAAGCCCCGGCCTTGCGCTCGTCCAGGCGCAATTCGCCCATGCGTCCACGCAAGGTGGTCAACTCACCGTACCAGACCGTTGGCGCCGTATTGAACAGCGCCAGCACCGATGCAGTGCCAGGGCTGATGACCTTGCTCGAGCCGTCAAGGTACCAATCGTTACCGCGCTGCGCCAAGCCATAGGAAAACGCCCCCAGGTCGACCGGCCCGTTGAGCAACGAAAACGAAGCATCGCCACTATCGACGTGAACCAGGTGCAACGAATTCGGTCCGGCCGGCTCTGCACCGCTGCTACCGACCAGCAAGCTGTGGTTGCCGCTGGCATTCCCGGTCACTTCAAGGAAGTCGGTCTGCCCGGTGGCGAAATCGGCGTCCATGATGAACGTACCGCTCCCCGACAACTCACCCAGGGTCAAACGCTGGTACTGGTTGGCTTCACCGAAGCGCACCTCACCGCCGTTCATCTGCAGCTTGCCGACCTGGCTGTCCTCGACCATAGTCCAGCGGCCCTGATTGGCCAGCGTCAGGCTTGCCACATTTTCCAGGCGGCCGGTAAGGCTGGCATGGTTATCCAGGCTCACATTCGCGGTCGAACCTGCTTCGGCACGAATGTCTCCGACCAATTGGGCGTTGTCGACACTCAGGTTTGCCGTGGAGTCGCCCAACACCTCCAGCAGCGTGCCGTTGCTGCCCTTGAGGGTCGACCCTGCCCCAATCAGGATATTGGCGCTCGCTGGCCCCAGGAAGGCATCGCCCACGACGATTGCCGAACCGTCCAGACCTTCGACATGCGTCCCGACCAGGTTCACCTTGGCCGCATCGGCAAAATCTGGGTCGGCCAGAATCTCCAGGCCGATGCGCGCACCACGGATGATGCTGCCCCTGGCAGTCAGGCTGGCATCACCGAACAGTTCCGCCGCTGCTAAGTTGCCATTGCTGACCAGCGTGCTGTTGTCCAGCACCAGTGTAGAGCCAGCACTCAGCGACGCGCCCCCACGCCCCCCTTCGATATGGCTGTCACTGACCGTCACCGTCGAGCCCACACTGCCTTGGCGACCAAGGCGCAAACCGAACAGCTCGGCGCTTATGGAACTGTTGCCGCTGATAGTCCCGTTCGCTGAAACGAGTGTCACGCCCTCCGATGCTCCCCCATCAACCTTGGTGCTCTGCAGGTTCAACCCACTGCCTGCGTTTGCCCTGATGCGCTGGGTGGTGGCGCCAGTGGCATTGAGTTGCCCACCCGCATTGACCTGATAACTGTCAAGCGCGGTCGAAGCGTCAATGTTCAACTCACCATCGACAATAGTTTGCGCCCAAACCGGAGCGGTCCAGAGCAGCAGCAAGGAGGCTCTTAGGCTTCGGGTTAACCCATTCAGACCGAAACAGTGAATAGACTTCATAAGAAAGGCTCGCCTGTAAGAAATGCGTCGAAGACTTACAAAGCTACGAAGAAATTACGCCAAAATCTGTAGGAAAAGCCGTCAAACGCAAGTGGACGGCCCTTCCTCACAGGCTCAGGGTTTCAAAGGGCAGGAGCCTGAAGGTCCATGCATGGAAACCACCTGTTCCTCGATGTCCGATACATAAGAGCGCCCAGCCAACTTAAATTCATAGTGCACCCTCCCTCGCCCATCGTGATCAGGAGGCGCAAAGTCATAAATGGGGAGAATATGGTCTTCATAAGGCTGGACACGCCAAACGAAACCATTGATGTTGGTCGCTGTGAGTTCGATAGCTTCTTCCAGGGCCACACCCGGTATCACTGTCTCACCAACAAACCCTTGAACAGCTGTCCATTTCAAGGTCACCGTGTCACCTGCCTTGAGCCCGTACTGTGCCAGGTCCGGCACCCGAACACGGATTGCAGGGTCAAGCGGGTCAGGATTATCCTCATCGTACAGCGCACCGCAGGTTAGCCAGCCGACAGGGGCACCGGTATTGCCGCCCAGGAACTCTGGTTTCTCCGGATGGATGTCGATGGCAGTCACGTCCACATCGACGGTATCGGACCCTACAACGTTCGGGTTGCCGGGTCGCCTGACCTTGTAGTGGACCGGAACGATATCGTTGCCCCTCGCTGCGATGGCCGCCCATGGCACCTCGAACTCCACCTCTTCACCGATATCATCGCTTGCCAATGGATAGTCCAAACTGTCGAGATGGGCGTCGTCCCAGTAGAACGTGAGTTCGTCTTTCTCCTGCAACGTTTTATCAATAACCAGCATCAAGCGCGCATTTTCAAACTCATCAACAGGAAGCAATTCGTTCTCGGTGTCGGACACTTTGCCGTAAACAGCAGGAAGTGGCAGCCGCGGGTTTACCGGGTCTGGCCATTCCGGATCAGGATCGGGACCCGGGCCGACTGGGCCAATGCGCTCGAGATTGACCATGACCTCGATGCCCCGCCCCCCTTGCGGCACGGTGCCCCTGCGCACTTCGTATGCCACCGTCACGGCAACCTCACCCTTGCTGCTGCCACCGTAGCTGTCCCAAACAACCTTCGGTGTCATCCGAAAGTCCATCGGAAATGCGTTGAGGCTGCCCACCTCACGCCACTCGGACTCATCGCTACCCCAAATCACCCGCACCTGGTCGGTAGGCTTGGCGTTATCGAACGCCAGCACTTGCACGACGATACCGTCGAATACATCCTGCTGGTCGATCACGCCATCAGCAGCAGCATTCACTACAGGGTCTTTCAGGTTGCCAGGCAGTGGGCCTACGGCCACCCCCACCTCCCGTGCGGCCGAAATCCGGCTGACATTACCCGCCTTGTCCATCAACACGTAGAGCGCATATATACCGCCGTCCCCCCTCGCTCTGATGACGTCGGCAGGCACGGGGATATCCTGCGGCAACTTACCCACGTCGGCAAAGCCATCAGGGTCGACGTCTTCACCTTCAGCCGGTACTTCGTTGAGCCAGAACCAGAACACCTTGTCGCCGTCGGCCCGGTCTGGATAATCGGGCAATGAAAGTTTTACGGTAGCCATGTTAGCGTCAGTAATATTGGCGATTACCGGGAACGCAGCAGGGTACGCTTTATCGTAGGGTGGTTTGCGGTCAAACCTGACGTCAAGGGGGCCCGATGCGTCCTCCATACCGTTGTAGTACATCACCTGGTAGTCAAAACTATTTACACCATCCGACCACGCGTCCAACTGCGCACGGTTAAATTCGATTGCGAGTGGAAATTTATCGGCATCGTCGCGATTAAATTCATTCTCCAAGACCGGCGTACCGCTTTGCACATGCCGAACAACCAATGTGTCGTACCGCCCGGGGGGCGCCAGGACCCAGGTAGGAATGGTAATTCTAAATACCTTGCTATCATCTTCCAGGTATTCGACCTTGACCGTATTATCGGCAGGGTCTGCAATCATGACTGTGTCAACGCCCGGGGCGGACAACGCGAGTGGCTGAGCATGATGAATACGAATCGGGCGAAGTTTCGGCTGACCCTTGTTCACCGCAGGTCGCTTACCAGCTGAATCACTCATTGCAAGATCTCCCGTTGATCGGCGCAGGCTTAGTTCAGTGACTGAGGTACCTGATCGGCAGCAGCATCCCGGATGCCTCGGTCCTGACTGAAGCCTGTACTCAATCGCCGCGCATCACAACTGGCATTTTTATCAGGTATCTGACCCCCCCTTGGCCTTGACAGGCATGAAAAAGCCCGTGCAAGCACGGGCCGTTTCATTACCGTTTACACCACCAGATTCTAACTATCCTGACTGGCCAGCCGGTCCACAGGGTCATAGCCGTAGTGACACGTTTGCTCGGGAACATCGTCCTTTGCAGGCACGATCACTTTGATCATACGGTTCAAACCGTCATAGGTCATATCACGCCCTGCGTCATCCTTGATCATACACCCGTTCGGGTTATATTTAAGCTCCACATTACCACTGGCGTAATCAGGATGATCGTTGATGATACCGGTTAACTGTGCCGGGTCATCGGGATTTTCGAATAGGTAACTTGCCTGATTGCTGCCCCCTTCAAATGCCGTTACTACATCGGTGATATTATCGATTTCGTCAAAGCGGAAGTACTGCTCACGGATCGTCTTGCCAAATGGATCAACCGGGGAAAGTTCACCGTCGCTGGCATACTCCTCCAACCGCGCTCGATCGTCGTAGCCATAAGTCTCCTTACGCAGTACATGCTCACCCTCCTGCAGCGTTCGCGAGATCAAAGCGTCCCGTACATCATATTCCTGCGCCAGGCTTTGCTCTGTTGTATTCATCGTGAACGTGCGCAACACTTCTCGGTCAAACGCGTCGTAGCGCAACTCCGTTATCAGGAACTGCTCCCCTTCACGCGTATCCGTCTTGATCAGACGGCCAAGGGTGTCATACGTGAAGCGCGCCGTTACTTCCCCTAAAGTCGTCAGCGCCAATTGGCCTGCAGTGTTGTATTCATAGCGCTGAACCTGGCCGAGCACATCGGTGTAGGTCAGTTCGCGCTCACGTAAGCTGGCCTGGTAATACATGCTGTAAGCGTTGCGCACTTCCGACTTGACCGCACCCGTGCTGAAATAGGTACGCTCGAGCTGCTCCCCTTGCTCGACGGCAGTGCTCAAGCGCGCGTTCTGCTTGTCGTAAGCATACGTGGCATCGAGGTTCTTCGCAGCAACCTGGGACGTCGGATCGACGACCTTGCGCGTGACAGGCTCATCATTCAATTGAGGGTTGTACGTGTAGAGAATGGTTTCACCGGCTGGCGTAATCACCTTGTGGGGCTGGCGCTGGCCCGGCAGGTAGAACATCTGCCGTTTGCGCCCCCCCGTAATTGATCCGACCATGCGGGCCAGGCC
This sequence comes from Pseudomonas sp. NBRC 111123, assembly GCF_001320205.1. Lineage (NCBI taxonomy): Bacteria > Pseudomonadati > Pseudomonadota > Gammaproteobacteria > Pseudomonadales > Pseudomonadaceae > Pseudomonas > Pseudomonas sp. NBRC 111123. The sequence continues at coordinate 37,057 of NZ_BCAZ01000034.1, read as the reverse complement.
ATCGAACTCTTGTTCACCGAGCACCTTGTTACCGACCTTGATGAGCACCGGCAAATCTTCTCCGCTGTGCGAGGCATAGTCGCGGTGCACCACGCTCCCGTCAGCGAGGGTTTCGTCCACCAGCCGGTCAAACAGGTCGTAGACAAAGTATTTGCTGGCCTTGCGAGGGTCTATCTCCTGCGTCAGGCGCCCCAGGCCATCGTAGTGGTTTTGCTGCACGCTGTAGGACGCGCCGACCTGGCCCGGCGCCTCGAGGTCGAAGCGCTCCACCTGTACGGGCATTTCAAACAGGTTGAGCCAGCTGACAGTCTTGCCTGTTCGGCCTACTCCGCCAGTGCGCAGTAGTTCACCCGTGCTGGCGTCACGCAGTTCGCCATCCTCCGATTCGCGCCAACGGGTTTGCACCGGGCCTTTATTCCACTTGTCACTGCCCTGCGGGTCGGTCTGCTCGAAATGCCTGACGTTGTCCGGGCCGATCTGGCAATACTGCTGGCCCCAATCATCGTAGAGGTAGCGCGTGGTGTAGGCGGTTTCCGCTGCCGTCGCCTGCACCGGCTTGCCAACCTGTTGTGCGGCCCGGGCATCGACGTTGCCGGGCTCATAGTCCAGCCAGTCGTACTCGGTTTCCTCGACAAGGTTGCCGAAGCCGTCATGGGTCATCTTGTAACTGCTACGGAAGGCCTTGGCACGCAATTTATCGGGGTTGTCCGCATCCTCACGTTCCTGCGCCACAGCGCGGTTCAGGCCATCTACCCAGGTACGGGTGACCACTCCCTTGACATCCTCGCTGGTTTGCTCAGCCTGCTGGCCGGCCAGGGTAACCAGACTGTAAGTGTACTTGCGCGTAGCCCTGAACTCCGCGTCGTTGGGCGAGACAATCTCCTCGATCACTCGACGCAGCGGATCGTAGACGTACGCAATCTCTACCTCATTGTCGTCACGGTTGAGCAGCGGCAGGTTGGTCAACACATCCTGACGCAGGGTAATGACTTTTTCAGCATGACGAGGGCTGCCGTCCGCCTGAGGCTTGCCATGGTCGAAGCCGGTATGTGTCTGTACCGTTTGTAGCACATTGGCACCGATCTCCTGCGACATCTCATAAACGTAGGAAATGCTGGTCGGTTTTTCGTCGAGCGTGGTGACCTGCGTTTTGAGGCGGCCGTATTCCATACCGGCGCGGTGCGTATCGTAATACGTGTAATCCGTCGCACTGTATGACTGGCCGATCTGGTCGCTTTCACTGGCAAGGTTCAGTAAGGTCTCACTCTTGACCAGTAGCGTACCCGCCCTGTCTTGGGCGCCCTCCCTGGCTGGCAGCTGCGCATAGGTAAAGCGAGTACAGCGGATTGGCGCCACCGTTTGCCCCTGCTCGCCAGGGCCAGGTATCACCGTCGTGTCGCGCAGGCTGCGCACAAACTGCTGGGGATCCGGCGGGCAGTCGGTACCCGCCCCCTCCTTGGGGTAAAACGCATAGCGGGTGCGCACACCGTTGGCCAGCATTTCGTCAAGCAGGTTGCCGTAATCGTCGTATAGCGTCTTGTCAGTTTCTTCCCGTGACCCTGTAGAGCCGCTGCCTTTTTTCCAGCGCCGCGTAACGGTGTCTGGCATCTGGAAGAACTTCGGCTGCCGCCTGAAGGGCAAGCCAGGCACCTCGTGATACTGCGTGGCCACTTCGTGCACGTTTTCGTTCTGCGCAGTGACTTGGCGGGTCATGAGGTGAAAACGGTTGTAGTACTGTGTAACGGTTTTCAGCACCTGCTCTGGTGCATTCTCTGGTTTGTCGGCGTGCAGGTAATGAGTGATCTGCGTGTGATACTCGAAATCCGCACCCGTAAACTGGTAGAGGTTGTCAAGGCCATTGTCGAGCCAACTGACACCAGCAGCCCCGCGCCCCAGGAAGTTATTGTCCGAGTACGCGTAGGTGGTCAACATGGCGGGCTGCCCGGCACCAGGCTCGATGCGATGACGCTTCACCCTTGGCAACGCCGGATGTACATCCCCCGGGAAGCGATGGCCAATCCTGTCACCGTACTCGTACTCGATGGTCTCGCTGCCACCTACTGGGTTGTCCACCTTGCGCAGCACCGCAAGGTTGCGGTCGCGCTCGTAAGCGAAGTGTTGGTATTGCATGCGCCAACTGCCCTTGCTCGCGGTTGGATCATCCTGGTCAAAGGGCAGTTGCACCGATACCGGCAAGCGCAATGCAGGTGTACCCTCGGTGCTCAGGCCCAGGGTATACCGCGCCAACGGCCTGCCCTGGCTACCTGAATCTGGGTGCAGGTCAAGGCGTACCTCGCCGCTGGTGTACGACAAGCCAAGCAGCTTGAGCCCGGCGCCGTCTTCGATGCTGGTCAGGCAAGGTATGCCGTTGTAACTGTAGTCGTAGGCCAAGGTAATCCAGTGCCCCAGTGGGCCCTCGACGCGTACCGGCAGTGCAACGGTATTGTTACCACTGCCCCGCAGCTCCAGAAACTCTACCAGGCCGGACTTGTGCACTACCCGCCAGTGGGTGCCTGGCGTGTCTTCATGCATGTGGAAGCTTTCCAGCGTACGCTCGTCGATGCCCAGCCCGGTGCCATCGCCCATGTCAGACCCGGTGACCTTGTAACGCTCCCCGGTGTGCAGTTCCAGCATATTGCTGGCGGGCGTGTATTGCGTAAGGTTTAAACTCCAGCCATGACCAAAGCCTGAATCTTGACTGCTCATCGGGTTGAACCCAAGGCGCAGTGGCAGCGAGGGGCCCATGAGCTGGTTGCCCACCAACTCCGGCAAGCTGATACCCAGGGTGTACTGCCCGGTACGTGGGTCAACACTGTTCTGCACGAAACTCACGAAATTGAACGCGTTCGAATGCAACCAGTTTTTATTGCTCATGCTTGATCCCTCGATTAGTGCCTATGTTGAGTACCAGCAGGTTGCGGCTATCCAGCACGGTACGACCCAGGAAGTCGACCCGCAGCTCATGAAGGTTGCCCTCTTCATCGTACAGCTGGGCTTCGAGCCCTTTGTCCAACTCGGCTCGGTACATTTTCTGGACGCTGCCCTTGGCCATCTTGTCGTGCCAGTACGGCATGTCAGGTACGCGATGCAGGCAGATCATCAGCTGGCCTTTGCCAGGCACCTTGTTATCGACAAAGTCGGATTTCAGCCCTTCGTATTTCAGTTCATCAGCCATCGCCAACAGGCGGCCGTCGATCGTCAGTTCCGTCGGCGCGGCCTCACCTGGGGAGTTGAAGGCATATGACAGGTAGCTGAAGTAGGTTTCCTTGACTTGCTCGCTTTCCCAGCGAATAGCAGATGCCGCACTCAGCGTGCAGGTCATGAAACGCACCGGAACCCCCAGGTGGTGACACGACAAAAACCAGTAGTCGATGGTTTCGTCGCTGAAACTGAATTCGTCCTGGCTACCGGCAGGAGGCGGCGGCTCATTGAATACCCGCTCGCGCTCGAACGTATAGTCCGACTTGGGAAAGCTGGGGGCAGTGAGGCTCTGCAACTTGAGTGTGTTCTGCTTGTCGCGGGAGTCCCATTCACCGCCGCCGTCCTTGGTGAACTTGGCGTAGAATTCCGGGTTGCCGGCAGTGGTGCTCTGGAAGTAGAACAGCTTGCGCTTGGTCGCGCCTTCCCCTTGCACCTCACCCCGCACGGTCGGGGCTCCGCGGGGTTTGAACGGGTTTGCAGCCAGGTTGACATGCCAGGGCGCAACACCTGGCGCAGGACGTACCCCATCGTCACCCGTCGGTACGAATGGCAATTGCACATTGCTGATGAGGTCATAGAATTTCAGCGTACCGATCTCGGTCGGGCTCAGCGGAATCTCCACGTCGCCCTCTTTGGTGGTCTCGATGGTGACCAGCACTTCCACCTGTTGCATACCGTTGGCCAGGCATTCGGGGGCGCCACGCACCTCCAAATCGAAACGCTGCAAGCTGCGCCAGACCGGCGGAACCTTCGATTTCTCAGCCAGTTCGATCACGGCATAACCGCTGGGGTCTTCGTTGACTTCTGCCATGACCACAGCTGCAATGGATGAACGCGTGGCCGGCGGGGTATACAGCCCACTCTGGTCAATGCTGCCTTCCCCGAACACTGCCCAACGCGTAGCCAGGGCCGGGTCAGGCAGACTGAGGGATTTTCCATTTTCCAGTTCAACCTGCTGTGCGGCCAGCGCGAACTGGATGGGTTCTGCGGCATCGACTTCGGCTACATAATCGGGCTCGAGCGTAAGCGTGCCGGGGTAGGCATAGATGACCACCACGGCTTCGGCACTTTCCCCGCTGCTGGCAGTCGCCACAATGCGCTGCATCAGTACTTCCGGGACATACTCCGTAGGTGTGTCAGGCACGAACTGCGCCATTCCCCCACCTTGGTCAGTCAGCTTGCCGTGCGCTGGCTCACCCGGCGCAATTGCAAAGGTTACCGAACTGTCGGAACTCGAAAACGTGATAGCCCGGTCGCCCTCCGACCAGGTGGCCACCCGCGGCGATAGCTCCAGGGCCTTGACCGACTCGACAATCAGGGCATTGCGCACTTGTTCGCCCTGCTGGGTCTGGAAGTGGTTGGAAACCACCACCACCTGCTGCGCCTGGCGGAAGCCTTCGGGTTGCGAGGTATAGTTCCCGCCTTGGGTAATATCCTTGGAACCGATGGAGAACTGCATCAACTCGGCGCCCCACAACTGCTGGGCGGCGTCGACGGCTGTTGTGCCCCCCTTCAATGTCAACTGGCGTCGCTGGCCGGCCTCCATCTGCGAGCGCAACGGCTCGACATTGTAGGTATCCGGGGTTGGATCGATGCTACCGAACAGCACTCGATCCAGAGGGTCATGCTGCTCCAGCACACCCACTGCCTGGGCGTTGGGCATGCGCAATTGATCCAGCATGCCTGACTGATACTTGGTGAAAAGGCCTTTAAGTTCCTGGTTCAACAGCACCGTGGTATTGAACGTCGGCACACCGTCTGCGCGAGTATCATTCGGAATCAGGTAGGGGAATGTAGCCGGGTTGGCTGGTAAGGTGCCATCCTTTGCACCGACCTTGAGCCTGCAAAACAGCACCACCGCCCCCTCTCCAGCATGTGGCGAATCCTTCAACAGGCCTTCAGGATGTGGCTGGGTGCGCACGGTGAAGTCCACGGGGCACAATGGCCCAAAATCACTGAAGTCCAGCGTAGCGGCAACCGTGGTCTGACTATACGAGGGGTGTTCCAGGATTCGCTGGTTGATACGCTGGCCTATGAGCGCAGCTGCCCTCTCGGTCACCCCGAGGTTACAACTGGGTAGCTCGCCCTTCGCCAGGTCGAGCGTCAAACGGCCCTGGTTGCTGATGCCGGTCGCCTGAACTTGCAACATCACCGTCATGCTCAGCTTATAACCCATGCGCTCATGCAAGTTCTTGCTGTAGTTCAGACGCGGCGGGCGGCCGGCGAAATGCAGCCTGGAGACGACACTGCCGGTGAGGATGGGCAGCGTGACCTTGGCCTTGGCATTGGCCATCGAAGCGCTTTCGAACGAAAGCTGCGGCGGCCCGAGCACCACATTGGAGAGGGTGAGGAATTCGGTCTGGCTATCATCCAGGGCGAAGGCATCTTCGAAGGGCAGGATGAAACGCTGGTCGTCGAATGCGCTCAAAAATTGCTGCTCGAGCATCCGATTGATTTGTGCGCCATCGATCGCCACGATCGCACCCCAGTCATGCATCACGCCACCACTGCGTAGGCGTTCCAGGAGGGCATCTTTGGAATGGATGTTCATTTCAGGTCCTCCTTGACCATGTCAAGGTAGGTTTCCACCCCAACGAACGGGATCGGCAGAATAGCGGGCACCCACTTATAGACGTCGTCGTTTTCCTCGATCGCCACGATGACGGCGTAGGTTTCATCAGACGAAGGATCGGGCGTATATACGCCGTCAACGAGCGTTCCCGCGCCCTTGACTTTGAACCAGAACGTCTTCTCCTTGGGCACGATGTGATCACCCAGCTTTTTGTTGGTGCTCCAGTGCTCCAATTGGATTCCCTGGCCTGACGGCTTGAATTCGAACCAATTGGTGATGTTTTGCATGAGCAGCAGCACTTCGACTTCCTGCTTGCTTCCTTTGGAACCTTGTGCAATTACCTGCTCAACATGCAGGTACTCGGACAGCTCTTCTTCAAGGGTCCATTCTGGCGTCTTGCGGTATGCCAGCCATTGCGCCGGAATGGGTCGTGGCCCCGAAGCAATGTCCGCTTGGCTGGCAGGGGGGACATACAGTTTCGAATAAGGGACTGCAGGATCGGCGTCTGGGTCGTCGATCACCTTGCCCTTCGCGCCGTTCGACATTTTGAAGGTAATCGTTTCGCTACTATCCAGGCCTGTGGCGCGGACCTTGTAGCCGGTGTTACCGGGGTTGGCCATCATCACAATCGGGTCAAGGCCGATATCCCGGCTGACGATGCCGACCAATGCCTGGCTCACTGCATTACCCGATTTTGCTTTCGCGGTGACGATTACCCGCTTATGGTTGCCGGGCAAGTCTGCTTGGACGGGGGCTGTGTATTCGCCTGTGTCGGGGTGGATCTCGCCTGTTTTTCCGCTCCCATCCGGAAGGTTTGCGACCGACCACGTGACCGGTACGTTTGCACCCGTGGTCTTGAATTTAAACGTGCGGCCTGCGCCCACGATGGTTTCTTCCGGGTCAATCTGGAAGGTTGTCAGTTTCGGGCTCAATTGGCCGAGCGTTACCAAAGGGCCGGGGGCATGGGTACTTTCGGTGTGAAACACCTGCGTTCCTTGGAATAGCAGATTGTGTAGGAGGAAGGTGTCGATTTCCGTGTCCAGACGCTCAAATCCTTCCGTCACCTGCGGAACGAGTTTATTATCGAGGAATTCTTTATAGCCCGAGCTGTACAATACAGCGCCTGCGAATATTATGTCTTCAAAACCGTCCACACCCATCGAGGAACTGTAAACTTTCTCTCCAAACTTAAAACTAATAACACCATTCACATCAGGCGACAAATCATACGCACCCTCATAGCTGTGCCGAAATAAGAACTCCCCGTAAACCATCTCCTTGTCAACACTATTATAAATTTTCACGGGAACAGCGGCACCCCCCGTCCACGTCAATTTAATCTTGCCATCAACAAACCGTAACTTCAGGTCTCCATAATGACCATTTTCAGAACGCTGATCCGTAAAAACCGCACCGAAATCAGCGGGGTACAAAGTGAAGTAATCTCTTATGACATAATGTTGAGACATTACCCTCCCACCACTCGTAGCAGTAATTGCACCATTCTCGTATTTCGCAAAAAACTCGATCCCATTGTAGTCCATATTTTTGATGATAACGGGCACCGTCCTTTCAAACATCTTGGCTCCCGAAAAAAGCATCGCAGCCGAGAACTCACCAGCCTTACCCGGGAGGAAGTAACTAAATCCTTTTGCCGGAAGCTTCAGGTCTGATCGATTGCCTTCCATCTTAACAAAAACCAATACAACGCCATCGCCCTCGCTGTCGGCACCCAATACCTTGCTGTCCGCGGAAGCCTGTGTCCGTATCGTTATGGACTCGGGCTTCATCAAGTTGTCCGTGCGTGTCATGTGGCTGAGCTCAAAAATCTTATGTGCGCCCAACCAGCTTTCAAACACCTTCTTTACGGCGTCCCCGCCAATCGCGTCCTCTACAGGGGTGTCCGCAAACGAGAGTTCGTATGCCGTCCCCTTGCTCAAATCCATGCCAACATGCCCTCTGGTCAGGCCGACGTTGACCTCCTCCAGGTTCACACGCGCACGCAGGATTGGACCATTCAAAGCATCCGCCATCTTGATACGGGTCACTTGCCGCAATTTTTTATTATTCGGATTTTCGATCGTAATCTGCTTGCCGCCAACGACTTTCATAATCAAGTCTAGCCGCGAACTTTCGAGGTTGGCGTTAGAAAAGGACAGGCGTGGCTTATCAAACCGATAGTCGATGACTCGCTCAATCACGCTAGCGGTGGTGGATGCATCAAACGTAGCAGGTGGGAACCAGGATTCTTTATTAAAACGCTGAATATACTCCTGCAGCAGAATGACGTTTGTCTTGACCCTGTCGTAAACAAGAATCGCATCCCACCCAAGGCCATCCACCTCCTTCGCCATCAAATCCAGATACGCCTGTAGTGACAAGCGCTCACCCGCCGCAAAAAGTCCAGTATTCTTTTCCATGATCAATACTCAGTTAATAAAATCAGCCATTTATGGATTCAACGTCAAATCCAACCCGGGGAAATCAAACCAGGTGTCATCTTGACCCGTATTTTCAAAATTAACTTTTACATCCAGCAGAAAATTGCCACCCAGCTTCTGCTCCGCCAAAATTCCCTTATCCAGCTTCACCACTACTTCGCGATTACGCACTTCCTCTTCGCTCGCGAATTCACTGCGTAACAACTCCACGAGGGCACTGCCATTTTTTTTCACGCCGCGGTAAACAACGTTGAGCTGCTGCCCAGTTGCCATGAACGCCCAGGCAGGCAGCCTCAACGTGGCACCTGCACTTGGCACCGCAGCCAGCGACAACGTCGTGCCCGACGCTTCGTCACACTGAATGGTCGGATAGCGTGTCCGCGCCAAGGGCAGAACCCGCAATTGCACGAGCGGCGACTCCAACGGGGGCAAGTTGTCGCGTAGCAAGCGGAAAAACACCGGGAAGCGCTTAGCCGTTGCGCTTTCAGTCGCCTCCATGTTGGCGGCGACGGCAGTGGGCGGAACAGTGAAGCGATACGGAGGAACACTTCCCTCCACCAGCGTCTGTTCGTATTGCCCGGCTTGCGAACGTCCTTGCCAGACCAACTGCAGCCGCTCACCCGCACGCAGGTCAGGGTCGGGCACCACGACGGTGGCACCGGCTGTCGCCTGTTCAGCAGCCAGCCACATGTTTGGTTCAGGGGGTTCTGTCTCCCCATCCAGCACAAGAACGGGCAGGAAAGTTCGCGGCTGCAGCACTTCGATGTCCAGCAGCTGCCCTGCAAGACCCAGCCCTTCGCGAGCAACCTGGTAACCCAGCGTCAGCTGCTTCGCACCTTTGAGCACCTGCGCATCCAGGTGTATACCCTGCACACCCGTGGCAAGTGTGGTCAGGTCGGCACGCAGCGCAGCAGCACCTGGCTCATCGTTGACATGCAGCAATGTCCAGTCAGCGGTATTCAACGCCGGGTACGGAGGCACCTGCACCGTCAGGCCGTCAGGGAACCTTTCAGGATCCAGTGGGCCACCGGTGTAGCCCACAATATCAACGGCAGGCAGCAAAGCCGGGTCTGCGGGTATCGAGTCAATTCGATAGGTCTGGACTGGCCCATCAACCCCTTCGTTGTGATGGGAAAAAGCGATCTCGTAATGAACTTCTGCATGTCCCTTCTTGATGAAGTTGAACGGCCCCTTAGGTACCAGCCAAGCCAGGCTGTGGCCAACACGGTCCTCCTCCACTTCCAGCCGATAGGCATACTCCTTGTCTAAAGCACCGTTGGCTTTGTAACCGCGAAGCACCAATGTCACGGTGTCCCCCACACGCATCGCGGCATAGGGCGGCGCCACGAACGTAACGCCGCTGCTGCCCAACGCGTCCGGATCGATATGCAAGGCATGGGATTCAACGGCCTGCGCCACCGGCATATGCTCCATGCGATGCGGCCGTACGCCGATGAAGCTGAAGGTACGCAGTGAGCTGGCAGGCGTACCGCTCACACGCTCGTAGTGATAGAAGGCATAACCTTGATCGGCCTGGGTGAGATAGTGATTGGCAATATGCACGCGCAGACGTTGTTTGACCGGGTCAAACTCCGGCTCTTCGACCTCGATCTCTGTACCCACCGTCTCCAGGGCACTTCCCTCAGCCGTGGCACCTCGCCAATAAATCCTGATCTTGTCGCCTACGGCGATCCCATCGTATTGAATGTACGTAACCAATGCCCCATCGCCTAACTCCTTCAGGTCGATTTCGTCATACGAGTTACGGTTTTCAATGGTCGGCGCAGGAAGCAAGTCTTCCTGTCTAACTGCGGGGGGGCGTCGCATGAAAATTGCCTTATTCGAATGGACTGGCCATTAGTAATAAGCTCAATCAGCACGTTCACCAACTGGCAAAAATACTAGGTACGCGCCGGGCTATCACACTCTTGGCGGAGACGCACCTGACAGTTTTAACAGGTACGCCCCTGTCATTTCTGCCAGGTGCCTGCGACCACGCAACCTTTTAAGCTTTTTGTGCGGCCTCCCCCCTGAGATGACCAATCAAATAGTCAGCCATAGGACACAATGATGAAAGTTTTAAGAAAGGGCATCCTGCTTCCTCTGTGCATTGCCATGTTCAGTGCAACACTGAACACACAGGCCTATGCCAACGAGCCACTCGGCGGCGTCACACTGTTGAGCAAAAACAACATGCCTTGCGGTTTTCTTCCGCCGGCCGAGGGTTCGGGGCAGACCTATAATTATGCGACGAATAGCCCAAGCTACGAATGCTATCCCAACACCGTGCGGAGCGTTCGCTTTGATCGGCTACCTTCAGCCATGGAAATAATCTTTTCCTCCCGACCTGACTGTAATACGGCAGCGGCCGGAGAAAACGACTATTGGCTTAAATTCAAAACCACCGCCACCAACACGGGGTCTCCACAAATCTATTCACTTGAAGAACTTCAAACTTATTCAAAAGGCCAAACCATATTTCGCGGCTTGAAACTCGTGGACAAAAAAGCGGTGTCTGGCGATACCATGCGCGATGCGACCACGTGCGTAAAGTTTGTTGCATCCGCCGATATTGACACCCCGAGCCCGATGGCGTCGTTAAAACTAAAGCCTGGCGGAACGCTGGGTGAAAAAAAAGAGAGCGAAGACATAGAACGTGTCTGCCCTGACGCTTCGATGATATATGAACGAAAACACCGTGGTGATGAAAACGGGAAGACCTCTTATAACTGCCGCACTGCTGAAGGTTATGTGATCGAAGACCGAAAATGGTCTGTCACGTTTCGGGAATCGGGCCTGGACCCAGACGAGGAAAGCGCGATGCCATCCGGCAATGACAAGCGCTATATCTATTTTACCTGCCCGATCAACACCGTCATGACCGGCCGCCATCATAAGGACGACGAAAATGGGAACACCCGGTATCAATGCGCCTCCCTCGTCGACTCAACCAACAAACGCAGCGTTCTTGTCGAACCCACCCAGTGGTCACCCGAGCACAGCGAAAGCAGTGGCACAGACGAAACATGCGCAGAGAACGAAGTAATGATCGGCCGTGCGCACAAAAACGATGAGAACGGTGAAACCCGCTACCTCTGCGCAACCCTTCGACCTACCGCACAGTAAAGGAGCAACTGGATATGTCGACGACCTCAACAGCGCAATCCAACGCCTATAACTTCAGCAGTTTCGTGCAGAACAGCGTAGACCCGCGCACCGGTCAATTCACCCTGGCTATCGTGCTGCCAGAACTGGTAGGTAACGATCAGATGGGCCCGGCATTGCCGCTGCGCCTTGGCTTCAACCCGATGAACCATCTGGATGCCGGTTTCGGCCACGGCTGGAGCCTTAACCTCAGCCAGTATGTGCCTGCCAGCAATCTGCTCAGCCTGCAGACCGGCGAGACGATAAAGGTGACCGGCAGCGACAAGGGCGACGGTACCGGGCTGGCAATCGACGAGCGCAAGCTGGAAAGCTTCCACCTGCACCAGGAAGATGCAGAAAACTGGCGTGTGGAATACAAGAATGGCTTGGTGGAGTTTCTGCAGCTCAAAGGCCCCAGCAACCGCCGCGTTGCCCTGCCGGTCCGCATCGAAGCGGCGTCTGGGCATGGGATCACCCTGAACTATGATGACAACTTCAACCAGATACCCTGCCTGACAAGCATCGTCGACGGAAACGACGTGACACTGCTGAACATTGCCTACAACAGTGGCAGTGTAGTGTTCGACCTGTATCCGAACGTCGACAGCAAAACCCTGCCTGCGGCCCGTTACGAGGTCAAACTCGATAAGCGTGGAACCCCAGCGCTAAGGCTCCCCAACCAGGTGCTGCTACCGACCGCGGAAGGTGCCGGCTGGACACTTGATTACGAGTACATCGCGTATGACAAGGACCAGGAACAGAACCTGGCACTAATCAAGGAGATGACCACCCCTTCCGGGGCCGTGGAAACGATCGAATACTGGGTCGGAAACAACGGACACCGGTTCCCGAACGATGCCCGCCCGCCGCTGCCACGGGTCAAGCGCCATGCCATCGACCCACGCTTCGGTCAGCCGGTCATGGTCACCACCTACGATTACACCGACAACAACTACCTCGGCAGGGGTGCCAGTGGCATCACGTGGCGTGATGATGGCCTGGACAATTTGTACCAGTTTACCGGCAACGATTTCGAATATGGTTCAACCGCCAGCCATTGGCTCAAGGCAGCCGATGACACTTCAAAGGGCGATGGCAAGGTGCTGAAAACCATTACCAGTCGCTATAACCGCTTTCACCTGATAATCCGCGAAACCGAAGTGCAGAACGGTTGCGTGCAGGAAACCAGCACCGAATACCACGAGCAAAAGGGGATGCCATTTGCCCGGCAACCGGCGTACTTCCAGCTGCCGCACAAGGTGACCCTACGCTGGAAGCTCGAGGGGGGGGCCACCTGGCCCCGCGAAGAAACCAAAACGACGACTTTCGATGAGCATTGCAACTTGCTTGAGGAGATCGAGCACAACGGAATCCGCACCGCATACACCTATTACCCCATCGAAGGCGAAAAGGAAATTATCGATGGCAAGGAACAGGTCGCCTGCCCAGCCGACCCGCAGCACTTCAAGCGACGGATCAAGTACAAGACCACCTATCCCTCTACCCAGGCAAAAAGTGAGGCGGCCATCCTGCGTAGTCATTATCGCCACAAGGCAATCGCCCCTCTCGATGGCGCACGCAAGCGTTTCGGCGATACGTTGATCAGCGATCAGCGCACCTTGCAACTGGCCAGCGCCGAGGAGGGTGCAGCCGTTACCCTGTTGCAACACAGCGAACTTACCTATCTCGAGAAGCCGGACAACCCTCTGCTGCACATGCGCCCGAACACCGTGCGCCAGACCATGAAGCATGGTGACGACCCGCTCAAGGACAAGACCACCACCAGCTCATGGTTCTACAGCCTGATCAATGGCGATGACGGCAAGCAGAGCCTGCTCCAGACCCGTCACACCACGAAGGGTCATGACCTCATCGAACGCACCCTGCTCAATGCCGTATCACGCTACACCGGCCAAGTCATGCGCCAGCAGGACAGCAATGGCGTGTATACGCACATCTACTACGATGCGCTGCGTCGCCGGGTTCGCGAAACCGTGGCACCAGGTACCCGCTTCGAGGAATCGCGCACCTACGCCTACCACTTGAGTGTGAACGGTTCCCAGCCATCAAATGTGACAACCGATGTGCAGAAGGTTGTAAGTACCCTGTTGTTCGACGGCCTCAACCGCAGCGTAAGCGAGAAACGCGAGATCGATACGGCCAATGACCCTGACAAACCGGTGCGCCAGACGTTTCTGGTGGCGACGAAGCAATACGACAGCGTGGGGCGCCAGTGCGCTGAAACGGTCTATGACGCGCTCGATGACAACGAACGCCTCGAACTGACCACCCGCTTCGAATACAGCGACTGGGGCGACCTGAGCAAGACCATCCGCCCTGATGGCGTCATTGAGCGCCAGCAACGCGACCCGTTCGGCACAGACGGCGAGATCATCGAAACCTGGCAGGAGCGCCCGAATGAAGGGACGCCGGAAAAACCGGTCAGGCGCCAGTTGCACAAAACAGAACTCAACCGCTTTGGCAAACCCGTGTATGAACAGCGCATTGACCTGGATGGGCAAGAAGTGGGAAGGCGTGATTACCTGTACGACGGCCTTGGCCGTAGCGTGCAGGAGACACGCACCCAGCGCGACCCGCGAAGCACCAAAGCGGCGCCCAAGGCTCCCATGCGCCATACATGGAAGTTCAGCTATGACGTCTGGGGCCGCATGGCGCGCAACGAACGCCCCGACCAGAGCGCATTAGTGCGTAAGTTCGCCAACTTTACCAGCGAGGACCTCACGACGCAGCTTGGGCTCGAAGGCGATGCCACCCCTATCTGCACTCGCACCTTCGATGGCCTCGGCCGCATGAGCACGCTGGCCGTCGGGCCGCGGATCGAGCGCTATGACTACCAGGAAGGGCGTACCCTGGTACACCAGCATCACCGCAGCAGCAAACGCACCCATACCTATAGCTATCAGCCTGAAGTCACGACCCAACCCACTCTGATCAGCACCACCCTCACCGACGAAAAAGGGCAGCAGACGACAAGTCTCGACAACCCGAGCTTCAATTTCGAACGCCCAGACGCCTCCATTACCTCGGCCACCAACACCGAGGGCAAGCGCACCTACCTCTACACCGACCAGGGCTACTTGCTACAGGAAAGCTGGGCAGGTGAAACGACTAACAGCCGTATCACCGACGACCATACCATCCACTATCGCCACTCGCTGCAAGGCCGCACCCTGGCGCGCACCAGTCATGATGAGGCAACTGTTCACCGCTATGACGCGCAGGGCCGCCTGACCACAACCACGCGGGGTAAACTTGAGGCCAGCTTCGAATACGACGACGATGGCCGGCTGAAAAAAACCGAAACCGTGGACCAGCACAGCAAGCGCAAGGTCACCTGTGAACAGCAGTACGACTGCTTCGGCCGCGAGGTGCAACGCACATTCACCCTGGACGACGGAACGGTACAGGTGTTGACGCAGCAGTGGCGTGACGATGATCAGCTGCACACCCGTACACGCCGTCAGGGCGAAGAATTGCTACTTGAGGAGACCTTCGCCTACGATCAACTGGACCGCCTTGACAGTGTCGAATACAAAGGCTCGCAACTGCCCCGCAACACGGCCGGACGCGCCATGACCGAGCAGTACATGCGCTTCGATGAAAGGGACCAACTGACCGACTGCATTACCAACTTTGCAGACGGCGAAACGGACGAAGCCAGCTTTACCTACAAGACTGATGGCAGCTGCCAGCTCGAACGCGTGACCCACAGCCTGCAGCCAGACTACCCGGCCGACCAGGCCTTCAGCTACGACGCCGACGGCAACATGCGCAACGATGAATGGGGCCGCCTGCTGCACTACGACGACCGCAGCCGCCTGACCGAGGTTCGTGCCAGCGACGATATAGAGGTACTGGCCAAGTACCGCTACGACGGCCATGACCACTTGCTCGGGGTGAAGCACGGCAACGCCGCCGAGGTGCAGCGCCGCTACCAGGGCTACCGCCTCAGCGCCACCCACGATAGCGGCGTGCTCACCCACTACCTGTATGACGGTGAAACCCCACTGGCCATGCAGGTGCAAGGGCAGCCTGCCGACGACCGCCTGCTGCTGACCGATGCGGCGGGCAGCGTGGTCGGCGAGTATGCCGAAAGTGGCCTGCACAACACCCGTTACAGCGCCTACGGTGAGCGCACGCTGGATAAGAAGGACGAGGAAGAGCAAAACCTGGACTGCCTGTTGGCGTTCAATGGCGAGGTACGTGAAGCGGCCTTTGGCTGGTACCTGCTGGGTCGAGGCTACCGTGCCTACAACCCCGGCCTGATGCGCTTCCACAGCCCGGACTCGCTCGCACCGGAGCAATCCGGCACCAACCCTTACCTGTATGTACTGGGCAACCCGGTCAACTGGCGCGACCCCACCGGGCATTACGCCGAAGGCAACAACGATCCGCTACCGCCGGTCATCGACCCCATCAAGAAGCCCAAGCTGTCCTTCTTAGACAAGTGGCAGAACGTGATGTATGCCGCGATGGGTGCCATTGTCGGCCTGGCCTTCGTAGCTGCCTTCCCGCCTGCCGGCATCGGCATTCTATTCGCCGTGGCCGGTGGTATTGCTGTGACTGCGGGGCTAGGTATGGCGGTGTACGGCACAGTGGCCGATAACCCAGAGATTGCCCAATACGGCATGATACTTTCGGCCGTTGGTGGTTCTATCATGTCCTTGGCTTCAGTAGGCCAGAAACTTCATAGCTGGGGTAAAAGCAAGTTTTCCAGCAAGGCGGGGGCTGATACGACTTTGAGAGGGCCGCAGGCTGACCCAGTTCAAAATACAGTTAATTCCCCCGTTGTCCCTGATCCGTTGCCTGATCCAATTCCTTCGCCTGTTGCATCTGCCAGGGGCAGCGTGCGTTCAACAGCCTCAGCAGGACCAAGCATTCCGGCTGTCGATTATGATTCTACCCCCCAAGCCAGCCCTGTGGCCGTTAAAAGGGAAGCGCCTCGCCCTCCTGCACAACAGGCACCTTCGACTGGCAACCCACTAAATTTGCTGCAGCAAATCAAGAATTTCACGTTCAAGAATCATGTCGAGATGCGCGGGGCTACGAATACATGGAGCCGGAACACCAAGGGAGTAAGCTCTGGAGGCAGCAAGCTTTTCGGGAGTGAACAAGGGGTAGTAGTAGAAAACATCTAATTTTCCGTACACCCTTCACTCCCACATCTTCAAGGCGGAAAATCTCTGTTCTTCAGGGCCCTACGGGGCCCTGATTCTTCCCCCGCTGCCACTGCAAAACAATTCCCCTCCCCAAAAAGAAATCACCTACATCCTGCATCGCCATTAATTCCTATCGTGCGGCCCTTCGTTCCCGCTGCCACGGCCAACCTGCGCAAAGGCCAGGCCCGTCGCCCCCGATAGGTACCGTCCATGCCCCCCCTCCCCCAACGCTCACGCACGCCATCCCGCCTGCGCCTTGCGCCGTTGCTGGCGCTGGGTGGCACCAGCCTGCTGCTGTGTGCCTACCGGCCAGCGCTGGCCAGCCCGCCTGCACCGGCGTTCAACGCCAGTTTCATGCGCCAGGCCCCTGGCGAGTCGGCCGACGCTGCACAGCTGGCGCTGCAGTCACTCGCCGCCAGTGACTCCCTGACACCCGGCCGTTACCGCGTCGGCATCACGCTGAACCTGGCCCACATTGGCGAGCGCGAACTGGACTTCTTGCCCAGCCTCGACCAGCAAGGCCTGCAAGTGTGCCTGTCGGCCGACCTACTGCGCGAATTCGGCCTGCGCGAGGAGGCCCTGGAGCAGCCGCTGGATGACAGCATGCCCTGCCAGGACCTGGCCCACCTGCTGCCCGACGCCCGTGCCGAACTGGACCCTGGCAAGCTGCAACTGGCCGTGTCGATCCCGCAGTTCGCCCTGCGCCGCGACATTGCCGGCGCGGTACCGGCCGAGCGCTGGGACGCCGGCATCAACGCCGCTTTCCTCAACTACCAGGTCGCCACCCAGGCCCTCAACCGCCGCGATGGCAGCCAGGCCAGCCATGACTTGCTGTTCAACAGCGGCGTCAACCTCGGCGCCTGGCGCCTGCGCAGCAGCCAGGCGCTGCGCGACGATGGCCAAGGCGAACGCCGCTGGACCCGCACCAACACCTACGTGCAACGCGACCTGCCCGACAACCGCGGCAACTTCACCCTCGGCGAAACCTTCAGCCACGGCGAAGTCTTCCGCAGCCTGCCATTCAAGGGCATGCAGGTAGCCTCCGACATGGGCATGCTGCCTGATGTGATGCAAAGCTACGCCCCGGTCATCCGCGGCGTCGCACAAACCCGGGCGAAACTGGAGGTGCTGCTCAACGGCTACCCGATCTACACCACCTTCGTCGCCCCTGGGCCCTATGAGATCGATGACCTTGGCATAGGTGGCGGCAGCGGTGAACTGGAAGTGGTCCTGACCGAGGCCGACGGCCAGGTACGGCGCTTCATTCAGCCGTATTCCAGCCTGGCCAACCTGCTGCGCCCAGGCGTGTGGCGCTACAGCGCCACATTGGGCCGCTACAATGGCGCCGAACACCTCGACAACCCACTGCTGTGGCAGGCGACCCTGGCCCGCGGCGGCAGCTGGAGCACGTTGTATGGCGGTGTACAGGGCGGGGATTACTACCGCGCTGCACTGCTCGGCATGGCCCGCGACCTGGGGAACCTGGGCGCAGTGTCACTGGATGTCACACAGGCCAGTGCCGACCTCGGCGAGCGCTTCGGCCAAGTGCAAGGCCAGAGCTATTCCGCCCGCTACGGCAAGGCGTTCACTACCGGCACCAACCTGCGGTTCGCCGGCTACCGCTACTCCAGCGAAGGCTACCGCGACTTTGACGAGGCCGTACGCGAACGCCATGCCTACAGCGGTTACCTGGGCAACCGCCGCAGCCGCCTCGAAGCCTCGGTGTACCAGAGCCTGGGCAGTCACGGCTCGCTGAGCCTGACCCTGTCCCAGGACGACTATTGGCGCAGCAACCTGCAGCGCAGGCAGTACCAGCTGCAGTACAACACCCAGTACCGCAACATCAACTTCAACCTGTTTGCCTCGCAATCGCTTACCCGCGGCAGCCACCAGGACCGCCTGATCGGCCTGAGCATGACCTTGCCCCTGGACTGGTTCAACGGCGCCAGTGCCACGTTCGCCACCCAGGCCAGTAATGGGCGCCAGAGCCAGCGCGCCAGCCTCAGTGGTGGCGCGCTGGACAACCGTTTCAGGTATACGGCCTCCACCACCCGCGACGTTCAGCAACAGACCTCCGGCGCATTCTCGGTCGGTTACCAGGGCGCCAAGGCCAACGTCGGTGCTGGCTACACCCAAGGCAGCGATTATCAATCTTTTTCGGCCAACGCCAGTGGCGCCATGCTACTGCACGCGGGTGGCCTGACCCTGGCCAGCCAGCTGGGCGAAACCAATGCCTTGATCGAGGTCCCCGGTACGCCTGGCCTCGGGGTGCAAAACACCCCTGGCGGCAGCACCGACAGCGCAGGCTTCCTGATCGCACCACACCTGCGCCCGTACCGCAGCAACCCGCTGCATCTGGAAACCGCCAACCTGGCCCCGCAGATACAGATCGACAACGGCAGCACCCAGGTTGTGCCCCGTCGCGGCGCAATCGTCAAAGCAACCTTTGCCGCCCGCAATGTCAGCCGCCTGGTCCTGACCTTGCTACAGGCCAACGGCAAGCCGCTACCCTTTGGCGCCCAGGTCAGTAATGAGCAGGACGAGGTACTTGCGGTAGTCGGTCAGGCTGGCCAAGCGCTGGTGGCCACCGACGACAAACCACAGCGATTGCGCGTGCAGTGGGGCACGCAGACCTGCCAGTTGGCAATCGCCCCTCGCAGCATGCGCCAAGAACAAGGTTACCGCCTGGAAACCCTGCAATGCCCGAACCCCACCACAGCCAGCACCCGGACCTGAACCCATGAAATTATCCCCTCGCGTCTCGTTGACCTCCCTGTGCCTGGCACTGATGGCCAGCGGAGAGGCATTTGCAGCATCGTTGTGCGAATGGGCCGGCAATAGCGGCGAACTGGTGCACAACCTCACTCTCAGCCCGCAATGGGTAGCCCGGGATGCGCCAATCGGCTCGGTAATCGGCCAGGCAGACGTGCGCTACAACCTGCCTAACGAGGCGGGCCTACGGCTGGTTTGCACCAACTTCCTGGCCCAGGGGCCGCGCCTCACGGCCAGCGTGAACAATACCCAGCCACTGTTCACCGGGTCACTGCCGCCGGTCAACGGCGAAGACCTCACCGGTCGCGTGATCCAGACGGGCGTGGACGGTATCGGCATTCATGTGCGCCTGGACAACCCCTATCACGGCGCAGGCGGCACGCCCGACAATGCCTGGACCTTCATCAAATGGACATCAGTGCCCTGGCAAGGCTATGCCGACCATGACCCCGGCCCGCTAGGCATCGAAATGACCAACCTGCGTGCGTTCATCACGCTGATCAAGACCGGCCCGATCGCGCCCGGCCCCCAGTCGTTCAACGGTGTGCAACTGTTCAGTGGCACCTACAGCCATGTCGGCACCGTGATGCGGTATCACCTGCATGGCACGGTGACCGCCGCGCAATGTACGCTGAAGGCCGATGCGGTCAGCCCGTCACCGGTCGACTTGGGCGCCCACGAGGTGAAGGACTTCGGCAACCCTGGTGACGCCACCAAAGCAGTCCCCTTCCAGATCAGGCTCAATGACTGTGAAAGTGATGCGTCTGGCGGCACTCAGGCCTATGTTCGGCTCGACGGGGCCAACGGGTCGACTCCGATCGACGTAGACAAAGGCGTGTTCAGCCTGTCCAGTGGTTCGGGGGCTACCGGCATCGGCATCCAGGTGCTGCAAGCAGACGGCATCACCCCCTTCCGACTCGAAGAAGACATTGCTGTAACACCGCTGAGCCCAGGCGACATCGCCCTGAATTTCCAGGCCCGCTATTACCAGACCGCAGCCACTGTCACCCCTGGCGAAGCCAATGGGGCGCTCAATTTCACCATCACTTATCGCTGAGACGCGCCCAGCCTGGCAACGTGCTTGCCAGGCTTGCGGTTTTCAGAAAGGCGAAAACGCAAAAAGGGACCCTAAGGTCCCCTTTTGCGTTACATATTTGGAGCGGGAAACGAGACTCGAACTCGCGACCCCGACCTTGGCAAGGTCGTGCTCTACCAACTGAGCTATTCCCGCAATTTGAAGCTTTACCGCTAATCGGCGTGAAGCGCCACGAGGACCTTCACCACCACTGCACCGTGCGAACGCCACAGTATTTAAACTGGAGCGGGAAACGAGACTCGAACTCGCGACCCCGACCTTGGCAAGGTCGTGCTCTACCAACTGAGCTATTCCCGCAAATGGCGTCCCCTAGGGGACTCGAACCCCTGTTACCGCCGTGAAAGGGCGGTGTCCTAGGCCACTAGACGAAGGGGACACACTACACTTTTCAGTGCGCCAAGTATTGAACCTCACGATTCAGCCTGGACTTTCTTTTCCTGCCCCGCCGTCAAGCAGTGCCGGAGAAACTGGAGCGGGAAACGAGACTCGAACTCGCGACCCCGACCTTGGCAAGGTCGTGCTCTACCAACTGAGCTATTCCCGCAATGTGGCGTCCCCTAGGGGACTCGAACCCCTGTTACCGCCGTGAAAGGGCGGTGTCCTAGGCCACTAGACGAAGGGGACACGCTGCTGGCATTACTGCCTGCTTTCACTCCCTGCCGCGTTTCGCTGTGTGCTTTACGCTGCAAGTGGCGCGCATTCTATGGATGCTTCGAACACCCGTCAACCCTTTTGTAGAAATTTATTTAAATCAATGACTTCGGTCCGTATAGAAGGCGTCGCGAGGGCACGCCTAAGGATTGGCGTTGATTTTCTGACACGGCCGTCGCAAAGTGCCATCACTTGAGGAATCTGGCAGTCAGCCGACAAAGTGCATCGAGGAGGCCACGCCGGTCCCTTCGCGGCAGCGACGGCTACAACTACACTCTATTAAGCAAAACTTCTGGATGAGGCGTTAACGGTGACACCACTTCTGATCACTCTGCTCATCGTAGCGGGTATCGCGTTGCTGATCGTGATCGGCTACCTCAACAACGTGGTCGAAAACAGCAAGCTCGAACGTGCGCGACTGAAGATCGACCTCGCCGACCGGGTCCGCCGCTGTGGCGAAATCACCGAGACCTTCCCCGGCCAGTTCATGACCCCGGCACTGAAGCTGCTGCTGGCTCGCCTGGAGTTGAACCTCAACCAGCGGCAACTGGCGCTGGACAAGCACAACGCCGACTTCAAGGCGCGCATCGCCGAGCTCGAAGGGCTGATCGGCCAGGGCGAGAGGATCCCGGTGAACAACCCGCCCTGCCCGATCCAGACCGAAGTCAAAGCCAAGGATGTGCGCTTCCTGCTTGAGGCGCTACACACCCAGATCGTCAAGGCCACCCAGGAGAACGTGCTGCCAACCAACGAGGGCAAGCAATGGGTCAAGGAGATCCGCCACATCCTGGTGCTGCTGCATATCGAGTTCTTCAACAACCTCGGCCAGCAGGCGCTGCAGCAGGAACAGCCAGGCCAGGCGCGGCTGGCCTTCGAACGCGGCGTGCAGTACCTGCGCAAGCAGCCGGAGCCGAAGGTATATGAAGAGCAGTTGACGTATCTGGAAAAACTACTGGCGCGGGCCAATGCCCAGGTGATGGACAAGATGGAGCCGGCGGAGAATGAGCAGAACGAACTGACCGAAGGGCTCAAGACCGATGAAGACGAGACCTGGAAAAAGCGGGTGATCTACGACTGAACTTGAAACCTGTACCGGCCTCTTCGCGGCTAAAGCCGCTCCCACAGGGATCTTTGTAGGAGCGGCTTTAGCCGCGAAGAGGCCGGTACAGTCAACACAACATCAGCAATCGGTCAGCTCCAGGAAGATCGCTGCCAACCTTTCCAACCCCACCTGATCCGCCTCACTGAAACGCGCCAGTTTCGGGCTGTCCAGGTCCAGCACGCCAATCAACCGCCCTTCCTTGACCAGCGGAATCACCAGCTCGCTGTTGGATGCGCTGTCACAAGCAATGTGCCCGGGGAACGCATGCACGTCCTCCACCCGCTGGGTCTGCCGCGTTGCCGCCGCCGCCCCGCACACGCCCTTGCTGAAGGGGATGCGCACACAGGCGACCTGCCCCTGGAACGGGCCGAGCACCAGCTCTTCGTTGCGGTTGAGGTAGAACCCCGCCCAGTTCAGGTCGTCCACCTGGTTATAGAGAAACGCCGAGAACTGCGCCGCATTGGCGATAAAGTCGCGCTCGTCGGCAAACAGCGCCTGCACTTGCGCTGCCAGCAGGTTGTAGCCATCGAGGCCGGTGCCACTGGCATTGAGATCGATCATGTTTACTTTTGCTCCAGCAATTGCAGCCCGACCCAGTAGCGGGCGAACTGATAGGCACAACGGCCATTACGGTTGCCGCGCCCGGTCGCCCAGCGCACGGCGAGAATTTCCAGGGCTTCGTCACGCTGCCAGGCCAGGCCTGCAGGGCGGGCCAGCTGGCCGATCCAGTGCTCGACCACGTCGAGGAAGTGTTCCTGGCTGAAGGGATAGAACGACAACCACAGGCCGAAACGGTCAGACAGGGCGATCTTGTCTTCCACCGCTTCGTTGGGGTGCAACTCGCCATCGACCATCTTCCAGTTTTCGTTGTCGCTCTGTTTTTCCGGTACCAGGTGGCGGCGGTTGGACGTGGCGTACAGCAGGACGTTGTCCGGCGCCTGTTCCAGCGAGCCGTCGAGCACGCTCTTGAGCACCCGGTAGTCCCCCTCCCCGGCCTCGAACGACAGGTCATCGCAGAACAGGATGAAGCGTTGCGGCAGCTTTTGCAGTTGCTCGACGACGCGTGGCAGGTCGGCCAGGTGGTCGCGCTCGATCTCGATCAGGCGCAGCCCCGCGCCAGCATGCTCGGCCAGCAAGGCGCGCACCAGCGACGACTTGCCAGTGCCACGCGAGCCCCACAGCAGGGCGTGGTTGGCCGGCATGCCATTGATGAACTGGTGGGTGTTGCGCCCCAGCTGCTCACGTTGCTTGTCTACGCCGATCAGGTCGGTCAGGCGGATGTCCAGGCTGACTTCCAGCGGCAGCAGGTAGCCACTGCGGCCATCGCGCTGCCAGCGCGCGGCCAGGGTGGTGCCCCAGTCGATGTGCGGGCGCGGCGCCGGCAGCAAGGGTTCGAGACGCGCCAGCACGGATTCGGCGCGTTCCAGGAAACTATTCAAGCGAGCGTCCATGACGACTCCTACAAATTCAGATTCACGGCTGCTGTACCGGCCTCTTCGCGGCTGAAGCCGCTCCTACAGGGATATCACTGCCTTTGAGGCATGCGTTGATCTGTGGGAGCGGCTTTAGCCGCGAAGAGACCGGCACTGGCAATTGAGCAATCAAGGCTGAATGTGCGACAGACCCGCCAGTAGCCAAGGTTGATCGGCTATGCTTGCGCAGCGCAAGGGACGTGAAACCGGCTCGGGACTCATGGATATCAAGTTCACCAATCGCCTGTCATACAAGCAAGCCCGGTTGACAGTCCTGGTCGGCTTCATCCTGGGAACATTGCTCAGTCTCATCCAGATCGGCATCGATTATGCCAGCGAAGACGCATCCATCAACCGTGAAGTGCAGGCTTTGCTGCAAATCAGCCACGATCCGGCTTCGCGCATCGCCTACAACATCGATTCGGAGCTGGCGCTGGAGCTGACCCGCGGCCTGTTGCAGTCACCGGCGGTCATCCGTGCGCGGCTGATCGACAACAACGAAACGGTGCTGGCCGATGTCGAGCGCCCGCGCCTGCAAGACCGCTACCGGCCATTGAGCGACTTTCTGTTCGGCGAGAAGCGCCAGCTCAAGGACCGCCTGTTCCTGACCCACATGCCCGAGGAGTACCTCGGCACCTTGTACCTGGACGTCGACACCTACGCCTTCGGCAGCCGCTTCCTCGACCGCGCCGGGGTCACCTTGCTCAACGGCTTCGCCCGTAGCCTGGTGCTCACCGGCATCCTCCTGGCGCTGTTCTACATGATGCTGACCAAGCCGCTGGTGACGGTGATCGGCGCCCTCACTGGCCGCAACCCTCGCCAGCCCGGGCTGACCCGGGTGGATTGCCCGCCTGGCCACGAACTCGATGAGATCGGCGTGCTGGTCAAGGTCGCCAACCAGCAGTTCGTCAGCATGGCCACCGAAATTCAGCAGCGGCGCACCGCGGAAAACCGCTTGACGCAATACCTGAACGAGCTGGAAGACATCGTCTCGGCCCGCACCGAAGCACTCAAGGCCAGCAACAGCCGCCTCAGCCAGTCCAACCAGGAGCTGGAAGAGGCCCGCCAGCGCGCCCTCGACATGGCTCAGGCACGCGCCGCCTTCCTGGCCAACATGAGCCACGAGATCCGCACCCCGCTCAACGGCATGCTCGGCATGATCGCCCTGGCCCTGGACAGCCCCCTGGCCGGCGAACAACGCCAGCAGCTGTCGATCGCCCACGACTCGGGCAAGGTGCTGGTGGAGTTGCTCAACGATATTCTCGACCTGTCCAAGTTCGACGCCGGGCAGCTGGAGCTGGAGCGCATTCCCTTCGACATGGGCGCCATGGTCGAAGACACCGCCAACCTGCTGTCGCAGAATGCCGCACAAAGCGTCGAGCTGACCTGCCTGATCGCCGGCGACTTCCCAAGCTCGGTGCTCGGCGACCCCACGCGGGTGCGCCAGGTGGTCAGCAACCTGCTCTCCAACGCCCTCAAGTTCACCCGCTTCGGCCGCGTCGATGTGCGCCTGGTACGCATCGTCGGCGGTGTGCGCCTTGAAGTGCGTGACACCGGCATCGGCATCCCCGAAGATGCCCAGGCGCGGATATTCCAGCCATTCACCCAGGCTGGCGTCGGCATCACCCGCCAGTACGGTGGCACAGGGCTGGGCCTGGCCCTGACCCGCAACCTGTGCAAGGCCATGCAGGGCCACCTGCGCATTCAATCCGAACCGGGCTTTGGCAGCCGCTTCAGCGCCGAGCTGCCGCTGACTACGCATACCGAGGCTATTGCACCGGCAGCCCTGCAGGGCAAAGTCGTCGCCCTCAGCGACGCCGGCAGTGGCCTCAGCGAACTGCTACAGGCTCTGCTGCCTGGCTGGGGCCTCGACTATCAACGGCACGACAGTGGCGCAGCCATCGACAACAGCATCGACCTGCTGATCACTGACGACCTGGAACACCTGTTTCAGCTGCGCCCGGCACTCAAGGCACCGATCCTGCTGGTAACTGCTTACGGCAACTTCCTGTCCAGCGAACAATCGGCGCAACTGGCACCCCTGCATCAGCTGGCCCGGCCACTGTCGCGCAACGCGCTGTACCAGACCTTGCGCCGCACCTTGCAGGGGCATGCCCCGGAGCACCCACTGGCCACCCCACCGCTCACGGCCAACGAAGGCCGCGCGCGTATCTTGCTGGTGGAGGACAACCCGGTGAACCAGTTGGTCGCCAAAGGTATGCTGGCCAAGCTCGGCTGCCAGGTACAACTCGCCACCCAGGGCGCCGAGGCCCTGGAATGGCTGGAGCGGGAAGACTTCGACATGGTGCTGATGGACTGCAACATGCCGGTGATGGATGGCTATGAGGCCAGCCGGCGCATTCGCCAGAGCGGGCGTTGGCCAGAGCTGCCGATCGTCGCCCTGACCGCCAACGCCATGCCCGAGGAGCGTGAGCGCTGCCGCGCGGCAGGCATGAACGACTACCTGGCCAAGCCGTTCCGCCGCGAGGAGCTACTGGCACTGATCGACCACTGGGTGCCGCTCAGCGGCTGAGCAGGCGCTCGATGTCGGCTTCCAGGGCCTGGGGCTTGGTGGTTGGCGCATAGCGCACAACCTTGCCGCTGGCCGGGTCGACCAGGAACTTGGTGAAGTTCCACTTGATCTTCTGCGAGCCCAGCAAGCCCGGTGCGCGCTGTTTCAGTTCGACGAACAGCGGGTGAGTACCGGGGCCATTGACCTCGACCTTGCGGAACAGCGGGAAACTCACGCCGAAATTGGCTTCGCAGAACAACGCAATTTCCCGTGCATCGCCCGGTTCCTGCTTGCCGAACTGGTTGCAAGGGAAGCCCAGCACCACCAGGCCACGCTCGCGGTAGTCCCGCCACAGCTGCTCCAGGCCCTTGTATTGCGGGGTGAAGCCACACTGGCTGGCGGTGTTGACAACCAGCAGCGCCTTGCCAGCAAAGTCGCCGAGCTTTTTCTGCTCGCCGCCCAGGGTCACGCAGGGGATGTCCAGCATCGATCCGGCCATTTTCAGGCTCCGTCGTGGGGTTTGAAGTCCAGGCATACCGAATTGATGCAGTAGCGCAAGCCAGTTGGCGGCGGCCCGTCGGGGAATACGTGGCCCAGGTGAGCGTCGCACTGGGCGCAGGTGACTTCGGTGCGGATCATGCCGTGGGAAGTATCGCGGATCTCGATCATCGCGCTTTCTTCGATCGGCGCGTAGAAGCTCGGCCAGCCGCAGCCGGAGTCGAACTTGGTCTGCGAATCGAACAGCGGCAGGTCACAGCAGATGCAATGGTAGATGCCAGCGCGGCGTTCGCTGTTGTACTTGCCGCTGAACGGCCGCTCGGTGCCCTTGAGGCGGCACACCTGGTATTGCTCCGGGTCGAGCATCGCACGCCATTCTTCAAGGGTTTTGTCGATCTTTTGCATGTGGGGACCTCGGCAGGCTGAATTTCACCTCGCGCCGTCTTTTCCGTAGCGCGGGTGGCACGTATATTAGGTGGCTTCGTGTGCACGGGCTCCAAGTCTGGCACCCGCGCCCCGCCCTTTCAAACCTTTCGACGGCGGCGCACCGCGTATTCTCAATCGGGATCACATCATGCAGTTCAGCAAATCGAACAAGCTCGCCAATGTCTGTTACGACATTCGCGGCCCAGTGCTCAAGCACGCCAAACGCCTGGAAGAGGAAGGCCACCGCATCCTCAAGCTGAACATCGGCAACCCGGCGCCGTTTGGCTTCGAGGCGCCAGACGAAATCCTCCAGGATGTGATTCGCAACCTGCCTACCGCTCAAGGCTACAGCGACTCCAAGGGCCTTTTCAGCGCGCGCAAGGCGGTGATGCAGTACTGCCAGCAGAAAGAAATCGAAGGCGTCACCATCGAGGACATCTACCTGGGCAACGGTGTGTCCGAGCTGATCGTGATGTCGATGCAGGCACTGCTCAACAACGGCGACGAAGTGCTGATTCCGGCGCCTGACTACCCGCTGTGGACCGCGGCCGTGAGCCTGGCCGGCGGCAAGCCGGTGCACTACCTGTGCGACGAGCAGGCTGACTGGTTCCCGGACCTGGAAGACATCAAGGCCAAGATCACCCCGAACACCAAGGCCCTGGTGATCATCAACCCGAACAACCCGACGGGCGCGGTGTACTCGAAAGAGCTGCTGCTGGGCATGCTGGAGCTGGCGCGCCAGCATAACCTGGTGGTGTTCTCCGACGAGATCTACGACAAGATCCTCTACGACGAAGCCGTGCACATCAGCACCGCCTCGCTGGCCCCGGACCTGCTGTGCCTGACCTTCAACGGCCTGTCCAAGTCGTACCGGGTAGCCGGTTTCCGCTCCGGCTGGCTGATCATTTCCGGGCCCAAGCACCACGCCCAGAGCTACATCGAAGGCATCGACATGCTGGCCAACATGCGCCTGTGCGCCAACGTGCCGGCCCAGCACGCCATCCAGACCGCGTTGGGCGGCTACCAGAGCATCAACGACCTGGTGCTGCCACCGGGCCGCCTGCTGGAGCAGCGCAACCGCACCTACGAGCTGCTCAATGACATCCCGGGCGTCAGCTGCGTCAAACCGATGGGCGCGCTTTATGCCTTCCCGCGGATCGACCCTAAGGTCTGCCCGATCCTCAACGACGAGAAGTTCGCCCTCGACCTGCTGCTGTCGGAAAAGCTGCTGATCGTTCAGGGTACAGCGTTCAACTGGCCATGGCCGGACCACTTCCGTGTGGTGACCTTGCCGCGGGTGGATGACCTGGAAGCGGCGATTGGGCGGATTGGCAATTTCCTGCGGACTTATTCGCAGTAAGGTTTGACGGAACATTGGTGATGCCTGTGGGATCGAGCGCCGCCCGCGCGGCGCATCGCGGATAAATCCGCTCCTACATCTGTTGCAACGTAGCCATGCCTGACACGCCATGGTTGTCAGCCGGTTCGCACGGCTCAAGTCATGCGCCAGGGCGGGCAACCATGGTGAAACAGGTTCGGTACGTTGCAACAAATGTAGGAGCGGATTTATCCGCGATGCACCGCGCGGGCGGCGCTCGATCTCAAAGACCCCGCAAATCTCAAGGCATGCACCTTTCTTACATCCTGCAACGCTCTGTCTCACAGCCTCCACGCCATCCTCTGCCATACTGCGCCGTACACAGTTTGAAATAGTCGCCCGATTGAATCGCCGCGGCCGGCACCTTATATACCCCGCAGTAAGCAACGACTTATCCGTCAGGAGAACGTAACAACCATGATGCGCATTCTGTTGTTTGTAGCCACCAACCTCGCGGTGGTGCTGGTTGCAAGCATTACCCTGAGCCTGTTCGGCTTCAACGGGTTCATGGCCGCCAACGGGGTTGACCTCAACCTCAGCAGCCTGCTGGTGTTCTGCGCCGTGTTCGGCTTTGCCGGCTCCCTGGTCTCGCTGTTCATCTCGAAGTGGATGGCGAAGATGACCACGGGCACCCAGATCATCAGCCAGCCGCGCACTCGCCACGAGCAGTGGCTGCTGCAGACGGTCGAGGAGCTGTCCCGCGAAGCCGGCATCAAGATGCCCGAAGTCGGTATCTTCCCGGCCTACGAGGCAAATGCCTTTGCCACCGGCTGGAACCGCAACGATGCCCTGGTCGCTGTCTCCCAGGGCCTGCTGGAGCGCTTCTCGCCCGATGAAGTGCGTGCCGTGCTGGCCCACGAGATCGGCCACGTGGCCAACGGTGACATGGTCACCCTGGCACTGGTGCAGGGCGTGGTGAACACTTTCGTGATGTTCTTTGCCCGCATCATCGGCAACTTCGTCGACAAGGTGATCTTCAAGAACGAAGAAGGCCAGGGTATCGCCTACTATGTGGCGACCATCGTCGCCGAGCTGATCCTGGGCATCCTCGCCAGCATGATCGTCATGTGGTTCTCGCGCCGCCGCGAGTACCGCGCCGACGAAGCCGGTGCGCAACTGGCCGGCACCGCTGCAATGATCGGCGCCCTGCAACGCCTGCGCGTGGAGCAAGGCCTGCCAGTGCACATGCCCGATACCATGAAGGCCTTCGGCATCAACGGCGGCCTCAAGCACGGCCTGGCCGGCCTGCTGATGACCCACCCGCCACTGGAAGACCGCATCGAGGCCCTGCGCCGCCGCGGTTGATCCACCTGGCAAAAGAAAAGGGCGACTTCGGTCGCCCTTTTCTTTTGCCTGTGCCGTCCTCTTCGCGCCCCTGTGGGAGCGGGTTTACCCGCGAGGAGGCCGGCACAGCAAACACGTTATTCAGAACTGTACTTGATACACCCGCTCCACCACGCTCTCGACACCGGCCTGGAGGAATTTCGGGCTTTCTTCAATGACCTCCCGTTCGTCCAGCACCTGCACTTTGCCACGCGCATACCCTCGGCGCACTTCATCATCCGGCACCGAAAAAGGCGGGCCAGCCAGCAGTTGCTGATCGTAATCCATGGTCAGCAGCAGCCCTTTGCACCCTGTCGGCAGCACCTTCGCCAGATGTGCCATGTAGCGCGCCCGCATCTCGGGCGGCAGGGCGATAACCGCGGCGCGGTCGTAGAGCCCCATGCAATCGGCAACGTCTTGCGCCTGCAACGCAAAGAAATCGCCACACCAGACCTCTATGTCGCCACTGCGCCAGACCTCGAATGCCCCCTGCTCCGACACCTGCACCGGCAACGCCTGCTCGCGGAAAAAGTCCTCCACCGCCCGCCGGGACAGCTCCACGCCCAGCACCCGGTGCCCCTGCTCCTTCAGCCAGGCCATGTCCAGGCTCTTGCCACACAACGGCACCAGTACGCGACTGCCCACGGGCAGTGCCAGCTTGAGCCAATGCGACTGGAGGAAGGGGTTGACGTCCGTGCGGTGAAAACCGATCTGGTTATCGTCCCATCGCTTCTGCCAAAACGCAGGTTCCATGATCACTCCCGATTTTTAGATGGATTGCGGGTAAAACTTGGTTTGGATTTCGATCTGTACTTGATCGAAGATGATTGCATCTTAACCCTCAGGACCCCGTCATGCTGCCCAGCCTGTTCATCTCCCACGGTTCCCCCATGCTTGCCCTGCAGCCCGGCGCCAGCGGGCCGGCGTTGGCCGGGCTGGCCAATGCCCTGCCACGGCCGAAAGCGATCGTGGTGGTGTCGGCGCACTGGGAAAGCCGCGAGCTATTGGTGACCGGTGGCGCACAGCCAGAAACCTGGCACGACTTCTACGGTTTTCCGCCGGCACTGTACGCGGTGCAGTACCCGGCGCCGGGCGAACCTGCCCTGGCCAGCCAAGTCAGTGAGTTGTTGAACGCTGCGGGCCTGCCGGCGCGCCTGGATGCACAGCGGCCATTCGACCATGGCGCCTGGGTGCCCTTGTCGCTGATGTATCCGGATGCCGGCCTGCCGGTGATTCAGGTTTCCCTGCCAAGCCAGATGGGGCCTGCACTGCAGATCAAGGTCGGCCAGGCGCTGGCTGGGCTGCGGCGCGAAGGTATCCTGCTGATCGGCTCCGGCAGCATCACCCATAACCTGGGCGAACTGGACTGGCACGCCGGGCCGGATGTGATCGAGCCGTGGGCACTGGCATTCAGGGATTGGGTGGTGGAGCGGTTGAAGGCGGATGACCAGGCTGCGCTGCTGGACTACCGGAAACAGGCGCCATTTGCGGCGCGCAACCATCCCAGTGATGAGCATTTGCTGCCGTTGTTCTTTGCCCTTGGGGCTGGGGACAGGTTCGGGATTGTGCACCAGGGCTTCACCCTGGGCGCCTTGGGAATGGACATCTACCGGTTCGACTGAAGATTACCGAGGGGGCGCTTTGCGCCCCTTTCGCGACACAAGGCCGCTCCTACAAGCGATACGCGATCCCTGTAGGAGCGGCCTTGTGTCGCGAAAGGGCTGCGCAGCAGCCCCAAAATAGTACTGGCAAAAAAAATCCCCGACCTAGGCCGGGGATTTTTCATTGCTTCAGGATCAATCTTCGCGGTAGCGGCGCAGCTTCAGTTGCTTACCGGCTACACGAGTGTCCTTCAGCTTGGTCAGCAGCTTCTCGAGGCCATCTTCCGGCAGCTCGATCAGGCTGAAGCTGTCGCGTACCTGGATGCGGCCGATGGCGTCACGGGCCAGGCCACCTTCGTTGAGAATCGCGCCCAGCAGGTTCTTGGCGGCGATACCGTCACGGGCACCCAGGGCGGTACGGCAACGCACACGGCCTTCGGCCAGCGGCATTGGCGCACGACGCTCGCGGTCACCACGATCGCTGCGCTCCGTGCGCTCACCACGCTCGGCACGCTCGCCACGCGGGGCGAAGCTCGGCACCAGCGGCTGCTCGCGCTCTACCGCGGCCAAGTCCAGCGCCTGGCCATTGGTGGCCTTGCGCAGCAGGGCCGAAGCCAGGGCACGTGCACTGCAACCGAGGTCGGCGGTCAGGCGGTCGAACAGTTCGCCATGGGTGGCTTCTGCTTCGGCAACCAGCGGCGCCAGGCTCGAGGTCAGCTTCTTGATGCGGGCGTCCAGTACAGCCTGGGCGTTCGGCAGACGGGCTTCGGCAACCTTCTGCCCGGTCACGCGCTCGATCACCTGCAGCATGCGGCGCTCACGCGGGGTGACCAGCAGCAGTGCACGGCCATCGCGACCGGCACGGCCGGTACGGCCGATACGGTGCACGTAGGATTCCGGGTCGTACGGCATGTCGACGTTGAACACGTGAGTGATGCGCGGTACGTCCAGACCACGGGCAGCGACGTCGGTGGCGACGACGATGTCCAGGCGGCCATCCTTCAGCGAGTCGATCACGCGCTCACGCTGGTTCTGGGCGATGTCGCCGTTCAGCGCAGCAGCCTTGTAGCCCTTGGCTTCCAGCGCGGCGGCCAGGTCCAGGGTGGCTTGCTTGGTACGCACGAAGGCGATCAGCGCGTCGAACTCTTCGACTTCCAGCAGACGCAGAACAGCCGGGATCTTCTGGTCGGCATGGACCATCAGGTGAGCCTGGTCGATCGCGGTGACGGTCTGGGTCTTGCTCTGGATCTTGACGTGCTTGGGCTCGCGCAGGTGGCGTTCGGCAATCGAGCGGATCGACGACGGCAGGGTTGCGGAGAACAGTACGGTCTGACGGCTGGCCGGGATGGCATCGAAGATCACTTCGAGGTCGTCCATGAAGCCCAGCTTCAACATTTCGTCGGCTTCGTCCAGTACCAGGTACTGCACGGTCGACAGGACTTTCTCGTCACGACGCAGGTGGTCGCACAGACGGCCCGGGGTGGCAACGACGATTTGCGCGCCGTTGCGAATGGCACGCAGCTGCGGGCCCATCGGAGCACCACCGTATACGGCCACCACGTTAACGCCAGGCATCTGCTTGGCGTAGGTTTCGAAAGCGGTGGCTACTTGCAGCGCCAACTCACGGGTTGGCGCCAGGATCAGGGCTTGCGGTTCGCGCTTGCTCACATCGATCTTGTTGAGGATCGGCAGGGCGAAGGCAGCGGTCTTGCCGGTGCCAGTCTGCGCCTGGCCGATCATGTCGTGACCGGCGAGGATGATCGGGATCGATTGTTGCTGAATGGCGGACGGCTCTTCATAGCCGGTCGCCAGAACGGCAGCAACAATGTTCGGATTAAGATCGAGAGCGGCGAAGCCGCCGGTTTCCTGGGTCATGGGTCTGCCTCTAAGTGCATCCGCAAAGACCCATGCTGCAAAGCTGCACATGCCTTGAAAGACCGGACGGTCACCCAGGCAGCTTTGTCGGCGGGGATTTGCGAAAACGATTGAAAAAGAAAAACTTGGGAAGGTCCGCCTAGCGGACGTGCAGCCGAAGCTGGACTCGGAGGATTTGCACCACCTGATTTTGAGGTCCGCTAAAAGACCGGCGCGTACTATACCCGAATTAATGCCAGGGGGTGAGTAAATTTTTCTGGCCCTACGGCCAGTACCGGGCCATCAACCCTGACCTGCTGAATCGATTCCCACCTGTAATCCGAGTCGCCCTTTTCGCGGGCAAGCCCGCGAAAAGGGCGACTCGATCTCAGGTAGCTGGCCGAATCTCGCGAATCAAGCCTTCCAGGCTATAGCCCAACCGCGGCGCCAAGGCCTCGGCCCGCGCCCGCAGGCCGTCGAGGTCCAGTTCCTGCTCCAGATCCGCCGGCACCAGCAAGATCACATTGCCCTCCTTCACCGGCAACTCCCAGTAATGCCGGTGGTACAACCCGCGCAGCAGCGCCGCGCCCAGCGGCTTGCCATCATCGTTGGCCCACTGGTTGATCACCAGCCAACCACCCGGGTTCAGCTTCTTCTGGCAGTTCTCGAGGAAATTCCACGCCAGGTGCCCGACACCGGGCCCGTGGTCGGTGTAAAGGTCGACGAACAAAAGGTCGGTCTGCTCGGCCGTGGGCAGCAACTCAAGGGCGTCGCCTATGCGCACGTACAGGCGCGGGTCATCGTCCAGCCCCAGGTGTTCCATGGCCAGGCGAGGTACGTCCGCGCGCAGCTCGATGGCCTCGATGTCTTCCAGCGGCAGGAACTTCATGCACGCCTGGGTCAGGGTGCCGGCGCCAAGGCCTAGAAACAGCGCGCTCTCCGGCTGCTCATGGCACAGCGCGCCAACCAGCATGGCGCGGGTGTAGTCATATTCCAGCCAACTCGGGTCGGCGGTGAACACGCAGCTCTGCTCGATGGCATCACCGAACTCGAGGAAGCGGTAGTCTTCCACCTCGTACACGCTGATCACGCCAAAGGCATCCTCGACCCGGGCCAACAGCTTTTCTTCCCGCTCCGTCGCCATCTACCTGCCACCCACCCGCGCAAAAACGCGCATTGTCCGCCAACGCCCCGGATGCAACAAGCGCGGCGCCAACTGTTACCATGGCAGGCAGCCCAAACAGACAATACCGAGCCTGTGATGAACCGACCGTGGAGCCCTGACAGCTGGCGTGCCCTGCCGATCCAGCAGCAACCGACCTATCCCGACGCCGCACACCTGCTCAAGGTCGAGCAGACCCTGGCCAGCTACCCGCCGCTGGTGTTTGCCGGCGAGGCGCGTGAGCTGCGCCGGCAGTTCGCCGAGGTCACCGAGGGCCGCGCCTTCCTGTTGCAAGGCGGCGACTGCGCCGAGAGCTTCGCCGAGTTCTCGGCGGCGAAGATCCGCGACACCTTCAAGGTGCTGCTGCAGATGGCCATCGTCATGACGTTCGCCGCCGGCTGCCCGGTGGTGAAGGTCGGGCGCATGGCCGGGCAGTTCGCCAAGCCGCGCTCCTCGGGTGACGAAACCATCGGCAATGTCACCCTGCCGGCGTACCGCGGCGACATCGTCAACGGTATCGGCTTCGACGAAAAGAGCCGCGTACCCGACCCGGAGCGCCTGCTGCAGGCTTACCACCAGGCCACCGCCAGCCTCAACCTGCTGCGCGCCTTCGCCCAGGGCGGTTTCGCCGACCTGCATCAGGTGCACAAATGGAACCTCGACTTCATCGCCAACTCGGCGCTGGCCGACAAGTACCACCAACTGGCCAACCGTATCGACGAAACGTTGGCCTTCATGCGCGCCTGCGGCCTGGACAGCGCGCCACAACTGCGCGAGACCAGCTTCTTCACTGCCCACGAAGCGCTGCTGCTCAACTATGAAGAAGCCTTCGTGCGTCAGGACAGCCTGACTGGCGACTACTACGACTGCTCCGCGCACATGCTGTGGATCGGCGACCGCACCCGCCAGCTCGACGGCGCCCATGTCGAGTTCCTGCGCGGCGTGCACAACCCGATCGGGGTCAAGGTCGGCCCGAGCATGAACCCCGAAGCGCTGATCCGCCTGATCGACACGCTGAACCCGGCCAACGACCCCGGCCGCCTCAACCTGATCGTGCGCATGGGCGCCGGCAAGGTCGGCGCACACTTGCCTGGGCTGATCCGTACCGTCGAGCGCGAGGGGCGCAAGGTGCTGTGGAGCTCCGACCCGATGCACGGCAACACCATCAAGGCCAGCAGCGGCTACAAGACCCGCGACTTCGCGCAGATCCTCGACGAGGTGAAGCAGTTCTTCCAGGTGCACCAGGCCGAGGGCAGCCATGCCGGCGGCATCCATATCGAGATGACCGGGCAGAACGTCACCGAATGCATCGGTGGCGCCCGGCCGATCACCGAGGATGCCCTGTCCGACCGCTATCACACCCATTGCGACCCGCGGATGAACGCCGATCAGTCGCTGGAACTGGCCTTCCTGATCGCCGAAACCCTCAAGCAGGTACGGCGCTGAGCAAAGCCTGACGCAACCGGCTGCCCTCTGCCCGAGGGCAGTTCAGTTGCACCCGCTCCAGGCCCAGCCACCGGGCCATGCGCAACAGATGACCCGCCAGGGCTTGATACCCCTCATCGTCCAGCGCTATCGACTCTGTATGCACGGCGTGTACCGCCAGTTGCCCCAGGGCGCGCTCGGCGCGCAGGTCCAGGCGCGCGGCAATGCGTTCGCGGTAGAGGAATGGCAGCACGTAGTAGCCATATACCCGTTTGTGGGCCGGGGTGTAGATCTCCAGGCGGTAGTGGAAATCGAACAGCCGCTCGGTGCGGCTGCGTTCCCAGACCAGAGAATCGAATGGCGACAGCAATGCGCTGGCTTCGATGCGCCGGGGGATGCGTGGTGAGCCGGCGCAGTAGGCCAACTGCTTCCAGCCCTGCACCTCGACCGGCTGCAAACGGCCATCGGCAACCAGTTCGTCCAGTGCCGCCCTGCCCTGAGCGGCCTCAAGGCGGAAGTAGTCGCGCAGGTCGCGTTCGGTTGCCACGCCCAGGGCCGTGGCCGCGTGCAACATCAGGCCTTGATGGGCTTCGGCTTCGCACGGCAGCGCCTGATCGAGGATCGCTTTGGGCAGTACTCTTTCCGGTAGGTCGTAAAGCCGTTCGAAGCCGCGGCGCCCCGCCACCGTTACTTCACCGGCGGCGAATAGCCATTCCAGCGCATGTTTTTCTTCGCTCCAGTCCCACCAGGGGCCGGCCCGTTCCTGGCGGGTGGACAGGCTGCCCGCGCCCAGCGCGCCCTGTTCGCGCACGGCGGCCAGCACGCGAGCGATCACCTCCTGGCGTTCGCGGCCGAATTGCGCAAGCTGGCGGTAGATGCCGCGGCCCTCGGCGGCATGGGCCATGCGCCAGCGCAGCATCGGGTGGAGGCTGAGAGGTAACAGCGAGGCTTCGTGACCCCAGTATTCGAACAGTTGGCGCTGGCGGCCACGGCCCCAGGCGAGTTGGTCGAGCATGGCCGGCGGGTAGTCGCCCAGGCGGGAGAACAGCGGCAGGTAATGGGAGCGCACCACGGCGTTGACCGAGTCGATCTGCACGACGCCCAGGCGCTGCAGCATGCGCTTGAGTGCGGGCAGCGCTGGAGTAGCTTCGGGTGGCTTGCCAAAGCCCTGAGCTGACAAGGCCAGACGGCGGGCCTGGTTGATGGACATCTTGAGCGCCAAGCCTGGGCTCCCTGTGGTGGGTCTA